>CANQAS010000006.1 GCA_947589535.1 uncultured Bacilli bacterium
TTTTGCATTTGTATTCATTAAATGTCTTACTTTATCATCATCATAAAATTCTATACTTGTATCAATAAGTTTTATTTTTTCTATATCTTCCCACTCATCATTTTCTTCTGGTACAATTTCAACTGTATCATCTAATGTTACATATCCCAATGTAATTTTATAAAATAAATCATTATCAACTGTAAATTCTTTATTAATATAATAACGACTTCCAATCATTTCATATATTTCTTGATGTATTTTTATCTTTTTAGGTGCTTTATTATCTTTAATAAGCCCCATTAATTCATAAATTGTTATTGTTTTATTTTTCATTTTCTATCCTTTCTATTTGTCTATTAATTTTATTTTTCATAACTTCTTTTATATCTTCATCTTTAATGTCATAATATAATTGAAATTGTTTTAACATAACCATAACATCTGCTATTTCTTCTGTAATATGTTTCTTTTTAGTAATATCACTATCTATTATTGTAATATCTAATAAATCTTTTAATGATTGTTCATCTTCATAATTAATAATTGCTTCATTTAATTCAAATACTTCTTCATTAAATTTTCTTAATTGGTGATTTACACCATAATTATTAATTATTCTTAATAAATCTTTATCCATCTCTAAACTCCTTTATAAAATTATCAAATTCTTTATTATCAACTGTTTCTGTACTTGTTATCTCTTTATTATACCATTCTGGTATTATTTTTTTATTTGTAGTTTTATTGTTTCGTTGCTCCCATGTTCTTATACATGCTTTCCAATCTTTCATCTTGTTCTTGCCAACCATCCAACCTTTACTTTCATAAAAGTCGTAAAAGTTATTAGCATTTATGTTATTGTTTCTATCATTGCAATAATTTTGTATTTCCTCAATAGTAGGTTTTATAAATTTTTTTTCTTTTTCTTTATTTATTTCTTTTTCTTTTTTTATATTTTTTTTATTATTATTAATACTATATTTACTATTAATACTACATATACTATTAGTATTATATTTACTATTAGTATTATATATTATATTATTGTGTAAAATTTTTTGGGTACCCCCCAAAATTTTTGGGTACCCCCCAAATTTTTTTACTACCCCCCAAATTATTTTATACTTATTAAATTTTATGTTATTTATTATTTCTTGGTCTTTCTCAATATAACCTTTTTCAATTAAACTATTTATACAATTATCAACAGTTTGTAATGATGTATTTAACCAAGTTGCTAAATAACTTCTACTACCTTTAAATTCACTATCTCCATCTTGACTAAAGCCATATATTATTGCATATATTAATAATTCATTACCCTTTAAATTCAATTCACTAACCATCCACCCCTGAATTAAAATGTAATTGTTATTAATATCCATAACTTCCTCCAAATTAAAAGAACTCTTAATACAAGGTATCTAGGTAGATAGAATTGATACCCTGTATTAAAAGTTCTTTCTGTTCTTCTATCTACCTTACCTCTAATTAAATTATATAAAATTATTTTTTAAAAAACAATTCTTTTTATAATCTATCAATTAATTTCTCATATCTTTTAATTTGAATTTTCAAATCAGCATTTTCTTTTAATATATCTCTATTTTCTTTTACAAGAAAATCTATATATTTTTCATATTCAATTTTTTTGTTATCTTCAAAATCAACTTCTTTTATACTATCATTTTGTGTGTTAGTATTTATTATTTCACAATCATCTATTACATTATAATAATTTTCAATATTTATATTTTTTGGTTCAACTTCTGGTTCGATATTTTCATCAATTTTAATAACTTCTTTTTTTTCTTTAATATCATCTTTTTTATGTTCTTTATACCAGTTATATAAAATTTCCATAGTATTACTTAAATATTTAAACTTTGCTTTCTTATTTTCAATATTACAAATGCAACTTTGTGCTACTTTCAATTTTCTTGATAAATCTATCATTGATAGATTTTCTTTTAATCTTATTGATTTTAAATCTTCATTTTTTAAAAAGTTTAGTATTTCTTCTTTCTCTTCATCTGTATATTCTTTACTTAGTACTGTGTTTCTATGTTTAACTTCAATTTTTTTATTTTCATCCTTTATATTCCTATTAAAGTCATTTTGAAAAAAATAATATAATTGTTTTAATCTATCTCCAACTTGTTTTATTTCATCTTTTTTGTTTTCAAAATTACATATTGTAGAATTATCACACTTTAATTTTCTTGCTAATTCTGCTTGAGATTTATAACCAAAATCCTTTCTTAATTGTTTTAAATCTGTGTTATTATACCATTGTAGAATTTCAACATTTTCTAGTTCTTGTTCTGTCTTTGTTTTATTAGTCATTTCTAATACTTTATCAAATGTATTTCCACTAATGGTTCTTTTTCCATCTTTTAATTCACTTATTTTTTCTTCATCAACATTTAATCTTTCTGCTATTGTTTTTGTATTTTTAATTTTCTTACCCCAAAAATTTGTCATACTATCTACCCTCTTTCTTATTTTTTTAATGTTTTTTAAATTTTACAACATAGACAAAATCATTATTTGTAACTTCTATTTCTTTTTTTACTCTTTTCTTAATTGCTTCAACATGTTCTTTATGATATACATAACAATAGCCATTTTTGTTTAAATCACTAATTGCACTTTTAACAAATGAATTAAAATAATCACATTTATTTTCATTTTCTTCTTGCATTATAAATAATTCCTCCCATATCTTTTTAAAAAATCATCAGGTGTTTTTTTATAATATTCACACCATCTTCTTTCTGCAATTTCTTGTATTTTAATTTCTTCTTTCCAATATTTTGGGTTTTTATGAATTGCATATTTACCTGTTCTATGTAATTCTGGTTTTAAAAATATTACAAGTCCATCTTCAATAGATTTATTCCTGTTACCTGTTCTTCCTTCAAATATTTCATGTCTTTCTGTTCCATTTATTCTTCTGTTATACCATAGTGGAGCATTATTATTTAAAATACTAAACTCTTTATTAATCATTGTCTAATGACCATTCTTTATTAATTTGTTCTTGTATAATTTTAATTGCTAATTTAGTTGCATTTATACTTTCTAAATTTGCTTTATAAATTGCCTCTTTAGATATTTCTAAAAATTTTAAATGTGCTATTTCTGGTTTGCCTCTTGCTATATCTCCAGCAAGTGTAATAGCATATCCTTCATCTTTTAATTTAACTAATTCTTTTGCTAATGCCACTCTATATTGAGTATAAGCCCTAGCATAATCTTCTCCTGTCTTTCTTAATGATTTAATAGAAACATCTAAATCATGCATTCTATTGTTTAATTCTACTAATAAATCCATACTAACCTCCTAATATTAATTTTAAGCATATTTTTAGCCGTTTTTAAAAACTTTTTTTATCTTTTAATAAATTTGGTTTGAATTTAGTAAAAGTTTCTTATATCCTTTTAAAATCATTTAAAATGGTAGCATACTATCATCTATTTTTATATCACTATTAATATTATCATATTCAGTTTTATAACTATTAGGAATTTCTACTTCTTTTTTTTCTTCTTCCTTTTTATCTTCTTTCTTCATTTGTAAGAACGATACTCTTTCTGCTAAAAATCTATATTCATAATGTTTATTACCATTCTTATCTTCATAATTATTATTCTTGATAATTCCTTTAACTCCAAGTAAATCTCCTTTTTTGCAGAATTTATTTATAGTTTCTGCAATTGTACCAAATACACTAACATTTAAGAAAGTAGTATCATCTTTACCATTGCTTATTGCTAGTGGTAACTCTAATACTGCTTTATGGTCTTTTGTGTATCTTAATTCTAAATCTCTTGTTATTCTTCCTATTACAATAAAATTATTATTCATCTTCTTCCTCTTCTTCTATTCCAATTTTAATTCCTAATTTACTAATTTCTTCTAATTGTTTTTTTAATCTTTCAATTTTATCTTTTGTTGTTTCTTCTGTTGTTTGTGTCTTTCCCATGCTTTTATATATATCTTCATTTATTTCTTCTTTACTATTAAAGAATTTATATTTATCTTCATACCCAATTCCTAATCTAAAAGCATATTCAACTTCTTCTTTCGTTACTCCTTTTAGTTTTAACATATTTAGTGTTAGTTCTGAGAATAATGTCATTAATGCTGATGTTGTACCTTTTAATGTTACTTCTTTATCATTAACACGTATTTCTGCCCCTTTCATATTTTTTAAATAATCTTTATATAAATTTTCTAATTCATTCAAATCTTTAAAATCTAACATTTTTCTATCTACCTTTCCTTTCTTAATTATTTATTTTTATAATTTCTAAATCATTTACTTTAGTATCATCTAAATAGAAATACCACCATTGTTTTACATCTTCTTTTAAATCTGTTAGTTGTGTGTTGTATTCAACTATTTTATTTACTAAATCTATTTTTTCTAAATCACTAATGTTTTCATTATTCATTGATGCTTCTATTATTTCTTTAGTGTTCTTCCAACTTTCTATTTTTTTATTATATTCATTTACATCTGTTATATAACCTAAATATGTACCAAATGCTGTAGTTAAAATCATACCAATTATGGATAATAACCAAACAACGTGTTCATTAAAACTATCAACTAAAATCAATGCTAATGGTATAAAAAATAATGACACAATAAATCCTAATGTAAATCCTATAATCATAATTATTTTCCTTTCCTAATTATCTTTTGGCATAGTAATTCTTAACATATCACTAGTACCACTTTTTATTAATACTTTCTTTTTTTGTCTATTACAGCAATCTTGATATATATGTGGATATTCTTGTTTTAATCTTTCTATATCAAATTCTTCTACTTCTTGTTCTTCATATTCTGCTGTCTTACCAATAGAACAAGTAATTTGTATTCCTTTAGGTGTTATCCATTTTAATTGTTCTAATTTATTTTTCTTTCCTATTTCTACCATTGATGTTTTTAATTTTGATTTAACATCATCATATCTTTCTTTTAATGTGTTTATTAATTTTATTTCTTCTTCTAAATTATCAAGTTGATTTAATAAATCTTCTTGTTGTTTTTTTATTAAATTATTTTTTATCATTTTCTTCCCCTTTCTTTTTCATGATATCTATTGCATCCTTTAATTGTTCTATACTCATTTGTGAATTATTTTCAACTTCATAATGCTTATATAATTTCTCTTTATCTGTATTTGTATTAATTACTAATTTGCTAAATTCAACCAATAATTTTAACCTTTCATCTTCATTCTCAATATTTTTACTATCTTTTTTATCTAATAAATCTATACATTTATTAAGGTATTCATCTTTCTTGTTATCATATAGCCATTCAATATATTCATAATCTTCATTATATACATCAATTAATAATTGACCTGCATGTTTTTTACCAAAATTAATTACATATTTCTTGGCATCTTCAAGTGTTGGTTCACTATTACCTGTGTTAGTTGTATCACTATCTTTAACATCATCTATTAAGAATAAGCCATTTAAAGCATATTTTCTAGCATAACTACTACTTGCTCCAGTTATTTGTGAACCATCCATCCCTTTCTTTGTAATTTCTTCTCTTGCATAAGCAACATTTTCTTCAACTTCATCACTTTCAATATCTTTTAATATAGCAGTTGCTCTAATATAATATCTATCTCCTAATACAATTAAATCATCATTTAATTTTAATTGTAATTTGTATTTGTTTAGAAGTGGTTTAACTGCCTCTAAAATATCTTCACAACTTCTGTAATTATATCCACCAAAATCGTTGTGTTGGTTTTTTGGTGCTTTTAGTTCCATTTGAACGTTTAATATTTTTTCTTTTAAATTCATTTCTATCTACCTTTCTTTCTAATAAATTTTTAATAATTCCATTATATCTGCATCAGGGAATAATTTAGTAAACTTTTCTGCGAACTCAATACTTGGGTTTGTTTTTCCTTTTTTGATATTGCAGTAAGTTTGTTCTGTTATTCCTAATGCTTTTGCAACATCTCTTGCTTTTAAATCATTTGCTTTTTCCCACAGAATTAAATTCTTTCTTGTTCCTCTTTTCAAAAATATCACTCCTTTCTATTTATATTATATCATAAAAAATTAAAATATTATATAATTTTTTAAAATTTATTTTAATCTTTTGTTATTGTTATTTGCTTTTATATATCCATCATAAAATTTATACATATTGTAAATCTTATTCTGTTCTTCAATTAATTTACTTACATCATCATTTTTAATTCTTTCATCAAATTTTAATTCTCTTAATCTTATTGATTTTTTTATTAAATCATTTCTCTTCGTTATTATATCTCTCTTCATTCTTTATCCTTTCAATTCTTAATTCCTGCTGTAATTCATTTATTCTGTCAACATATTTGCTTTTACTAGGCATATTTTTTATTCTTTTTTGTAGAATTTTATTTTCCTCTTTTAATTTTACATTCTTATATAATAATGATTTTTTAATTTTTTTAATAATATTCTTAATAATGTTTTTCATTAATTTTCTTCATCTTCTTTTTTCATCATAACTAAATCAGTATGTCCTATTTTATCAATTGCATTTTCTGATTTCATAACAAATATAAATGCTGTTCCTTTTTGTGGTGTTGGTACTGCTATCATATATCTTACATCATCTCCACATATTTTTACTTCATCAATGTATCCAAAACAACCACACCATTTATGATTTTCATTAAATTGTATAACATCATTTAATTCCATTATTTACCTCCTTTCTGTAAATCATTAATAATTTTATTTTGATTATCAATAATTTTGTTTAATTCATTTATTTTATTATTATAAAATTTTGTTTTATTTTCATATAATTCTTTTGTTGTTTCATAATATTCAACTAGTGTCATTATATCTTTGCAATGTTTTATACAAAATATTTCAAAATCATTAAAGTCATTTATATTTCTACCATCTAAATATTCTCTATAAAATAAATCTGCATTTACATAATTTTTTAAATTTTTAATACTATCATCTATCATATTTTATTTCCTTTCTTTTAATCTAATACATTAATTCCATAACTCTTTAAATCATTTATAATTTCTTCTACTGATTTATAATTCATAAAACTTTCATAATTCCAAACAATAACATCATCTTTTAATACTTTATTTAAAAATTTTTTAATATAACCCCCATCTGCTTCATCACCATATCCATCAGTAAAATCACGGTATCCATCATTTACTTCCATCCATCTAAACTTTATTCTCCTTTGCATACTTGGGTTTGCTATTGTAAAACATATTTTCTTTAAGTTCAATGGTTCTTTATCTGTCTTTACTCTTACTAACATAAAACTATAATTACCATAATCATCATTTGCTACTCCACTATATAAATTACATCTGTATCCTTTTTTTTCTAACATATCAATAACTGTTAAATATTTACTTCCAATTCTTATTATATCACTTCCTTGAACACCACCATTAACTCTAATATTTAAGAATATATTTATAATTCTGTGTGATAATCTGTTTCTATTACAATTTATCATATTAATTGGATAACCTTTTAAATAATTTGGTACATTTGGTATATAGCCACATACATCATTCTTATATGCTAATCTATTTTTTACATTTCCTAAATTATTTTTAATTTCTAATCTTGCTTTTTCTTCTTTTATTTTTTCATATAATTTATCATCACCATATTTTAATAAATTCAATGCTTCATCAAAATTTTTAGTTCCATACCATTCTTCATTACCCAATTCATTACTACTATTATTTCTTCCTGCTTTTCTTTGTTTTGTTGTTACATAATCAGCAAGTTCTGTTATATTATCAAATAAATTGAAATAATCATTTTTAGTTTTTATTTCTATCATTTGCTATTTTCTCCAATTCTTTTGTCCATTCACTATTGTTTATTTCTTTTAATTTATTAATTATGATATTTAAATCATCTATTTGCATATTCTTAATTATAGCACTTCTTAATATATTTGCTTTAGTCATACCAATTTGTAATAATTTAGTAGCATTAATTGTTGCTCTCATTGAAACAATATATCTTAACGAGTTCTTTTCTATTATACTTCTTAAATCTCTTATAAATTCATATAACTCATTGTCATAAGCAAGTGATTTTTCAACGTTTTCATCATAATTAAATTCTATAACAGTAAATCTATCAAGTGTAGCACCATCTAACGCATTTCTTCCAACATATATCATATCTGCACCTGTACCATATGTATTACCAGCACAAACAACTCTAAAATTTTCATTTGCTGTTACTTTTCCATTTGGGAAATCAAAATACCCATTTGCTATTGCACTATTTAATATAATTAAACTTTCTGGACAACTTGCGTCAATCTCATCTAAGAAGAATAACCCACCATTTTTAAATGCTTTATAAAATTGTGTTTCTTGATACACACCATTTGCATCTATAAATCCTGTCAATTTATATTCTTGAGTAATAGCATTACTAAAATAAAAATCTAAATCTAATGCCTCTGCTACTTGTTCTAATGTATGATTTTTACCAGCACCAGCAGAACCTACTAACATCAATGGTACACCTTTACTAACTATCTTTAGTATATCTTCAAATTTATTATGAAATATACCTGTTATTTGTTTTGATTTAACTTCATCTTTTATTTCTATTTTTGTTGGCAATGCTCCATATTTATCAACTATGTATTTATCAAGTTTATCCATTATCTTTTTGCTTAATTCTTCAACTGGTACTTTTGATGCTTTGTCAATAATCTTATCACTTATTGTTTCATCATACATAGTTCTTTTGTCAATTTTGCTAGTCAAATCTTTAATTGCTCCAACTACTTCTTTTAAATCTATAACCTGTGTATTGCTTTCTTCTTCATATTTTTCAAGC
This sequence comes from uncultured Bacilli bacterium, assembly GCA_947589535.1. GTDB lineage: Bacteria > Bacillota_I > Bacilli_A > RF39 > UBA660 > Aphodocola. Next base: position 8,876 of record CANQAS010000006.1, read on the forward strand.
ATTTCATCTGTCCAAGCAAAATCAACTTCTTTTAGTCTATAACTGTTATCATAATCAACATCCTTTATAGTCATAAACTTTAAATTTTTTGTTTCTTCTCTCATTTCTTTAACAAAACACCATTCTCCGTAATTTGTTCCAACTTTCAATCCTTTTTTTACTTTAACTTTATCTCCTACTTTAAATTTCATTTTTCTATCTACCTTTACCTTTCTTATTTCTTATTTTTTTGATTTTATAAATTTTCTTTTAATTGTTCTTTAACATATTCTAATGTTCTTAAATTATCTTTTAGTTCTCTCTTTTCATATTCTAAATCTTCAAGTTTTCTTTTAATGTCAATTTCAAATCTATCAAGTAATATATCTAATTGTATGTCTTTATCTTCATCTTTTGATTTAACATAAGATAATAACCCAAGTAATTCATTTCTTATTTCGTTATTCATTTTATTTCCTCTCCTTTCTTATCCTATAATTCATACCAATAATTAAATCTTGTGTTGTATTTGTATTTATTATCTTGTGAGTAAATTTCATAATCTCCTAAACTTTTAAAGCCACCACAAGTTTTAACATATTTTCTTAATTGATTTAAATTTTCAAAATTATCTTCAAACATATAACCATTTGAGTAAGTAACTAATTTTACTTTTTTAACTATTATATTCATTTTTTCCTCTCCTTTTAACTTTTGTAATTTAATTATATCATAAAAAATTAAAAAAATCAATAAAAAATTAAAAATTTTTTTAAAAAATTAAAATTTATTTTAATTGATATATAAAAAAAGAGTTTAATATTTAAACTCTTCTATTGTGCCATCCATATTTCTTAATACATCTTTAAATTATTTACTTGTATCACAATGTACTGCATTACCCATATTTTTAGCATTTACTTTATATGATTTTTTGCCTTTTCTACCCCAACCATTGCAATATGAGTAATTAGGTTTTTGTAAAGTAAACCAATAATTTATTATTTCTTTTCTATCACTTAAATTTTTAGTATGTGCATTTGTAATATCTACTGCTCTACCTTTTGTATGATTAGAAGTGCTAGAACTACCACTTTGTTTACTATTCCAAGTCTTACATCTTAAAGGACTTGTTATAGTAGTAGCACCATATTTATTTCTTAATTTTTGTACATTTTGTAATAAATAATCACTTAACTCTGCTGGATAACCAGTACAATATTTTCCTTTACAATGACAAGCAAATTCTTCTAATTTAAAATTTTTACAATATTTATGTACCTTATAAGCGTTTCTTAATAAAATGTCTGTGTTTTTACCATATACTCCATCTTTATCTTGTTTTCTAAAAAAATATTTATTCTGTAAATCTTTATATGCTTGTTTAGTATTCTTTCCTACTTTACCATCTATTTTATCTTTATAAAATCCAAGTTCTTTTAAATACTCTTGTCTTTTTTTAACTGATAATAACATATTATTCTTCTTCCTCCTCTTCTTCTAATTCTTCTCCATACTCATCTTCTTGAACTCCATTTTCTTTCTTATATTTATTATTAGATATCTTTAATGCTACACCTAAAGCAGTAGTTAAAGCAGTTATAGTTGCACTAATTTCAATTCCATAAGGTATATTCCATATCTTGAATACTGTTGCTATAAATGTTGCTAATGCAGGTAAAACATATAATACTAAATCTTTTAAGAAATCATAAGTTTCATTTTTAAATTTCATTTTCTCACCACCTTTCTAATAATGTCCTATTGCGAACCATTGAAATCCAGTTGAATTTGTATTGCTTCTTGTTGCATATAATTTAAATCCACTTGTTGTGATATCTGTTGCTGACCAACCTTTCATTGTTGTTCCAGGTACTCCTGTGTCACAATTTACAAATACCAATGGTGCTTGTCCAAATGATGGACTAAAATTTACATTAATATATACTGGAGTATTTGCTACCATACTAGAAAATCTTTCTTGACCCCAACACATTTGTAAATCTCCTAAATATAAGTGTCCATCTCCACCACCCCATGAAAAATCAAATCTTGATATATTAGGAAAACTAGGTACACTAGGTATATCACTTAATGATGCTATTTCTCCTCTTGCACAATACCTTAAATTTGAACCCGAACCAAGATATCTACCATTCCAATTCTTTAACGTTTTTCCAGTAATTAAATAATCATCTGCATCAGTTAAACTTGAAAAGTTATCAGTATGTGCTACTGCGGTTATTCCTTGATCTGTATCAGGACTTCCATTTAAACTATAATAATATTTTGCACTTGTTATTTCTCTTGTACTCATCATATATGAAAATAAATTATCAGAAGTTATTTTGCCATTTATATCTGCATCACCTTCAACAATTAAATTATCATATACTTTTGTATAATTATTTCCATCATTATCTTTATATTTAAATGTTGCTGGGTGTCCACTAGTTAACAACCCATTATATACATAAACTACCCCTAATTTATCTGTTATAGTTAGTTCATAATTTATTGTATCTTTAAAATTAAAATCTCCTAATATACCACTTAATGTTCCAGAAGTTTCTTGTGATATATCAATTGTTTTTTCTTCTCTAAATTGTTCTTCTTTATTTACTTTATATCTAAATATTGCTGATGGTTCTTGAAGATTAATTAATCCATCTCCGTTTGAATATTCCCATGTAATCTTATAATCAACTTCACTTCCTGTTGATTCTTTTCTACTTAAAACTCCTGTTATTTTAGGTATATTATAATCAACAACACTTAAATTTATTGTTGAACTTACTGATTTTCTACCATCGCTTGCTGTTATTGAATAACTATCTAAAAAACTTCCTTGTGCATTAATGGTAGCACTACCTCCACTTACTAATCCACTATAAGATGTTGCACCAGATACACTTATTGTTCTACCATATAACTTACCTGTACTTGAAGTAATCCTAAATTCTAACATCGGTACTGATACATTTCTAATTACTGTTTCTGGTGTTGGTTTGTAATATGAAAGAGGATGTCCTCCATACATTGCATCATCGTTTAAATCTGTTACAAAAGTTTGAACATTTAATGAATAACTAGGAAGACTTGCTCTAACTGATATACTTGAACTTGTACCTAGTCCACTTGTTTCAATATAAGCAGTTAAATAAGTATAAGTTGAAGTTCCAATTGCATTATATATTATTGCTCTTTCACTACTATTTAATATTTCATAACTACCACTATATACATTTGTCTTTCTTATTGTTTGCGAACCTACTGTTAAGACTAGATTATTAGTATATCCACTAGTTCCACCACTAAAATAAGGAGTTACATATATATCTTCATCACTATATATTGTTATTGATACATCATTTAATGTAGTTGGTACTGCTACACTTGATATTGTTATATTAGAACAAGATTTACTAGAAAGATAACCAGATGCACTACTTCCACCACCTGTTCTTGCAACCCTAAACTTAATTCCTGTTAAACTTGTTTGTGATGCTGTTAGTCCAGTTATTGTATAAGTCTTTGATACTGTATGTTTAGTAGTTCCACTCCAAGCAGTTCCTGTTCCTTTTATTTCTATTGCTGATTGTTCTGTTCCGTTTATAGTAATATATCCATTTAATCCCATAGATGAACCAGTACCTAATGTACTTTCACTATATTTTAAATTAGCAGTTACACTAACTTTTATACTAACACTATTTGCTGTTCTATTACTTGGTTCTGCCTTAACTGTATATATTACATAAGGACTACCAGCAGTTGATTGTTGACTATTTAATATTGTTTGTTCTGCGAACATTTGAATATTTAATTTCATCATATAATAAATTCTCCTATTCCAGTATTTCCTTCATCATCTTCATATTGTATATATAAAGCATGAGTTCCTATAATTGTATCTCCTGTTGCAACTAAATTTTTAGTAAATACTATTGAATTGCTTTTAAAACTTCTTGTGCTTGTATCAAATCTTGTGTCATCTACATATCCACTAAAAAATATTTCTTCTCCATCTTTATTTTTTATTTGAACTCCTTTTTCATTAAATCTTCCTGTTGTATCACTTATAACATTACCATCGCCATCTTCTTTTTGAATTAATAATCCATCTATATCAAATTTTCCTGTTTCACTGACAACAGTTGTAACATTTACATTATTTCCTTCTTCATCTTTATAAGTTCCATTTGCTATTTGTTGAATTTCTGTCTTTGTATATGTATCAGTTTGTAATTGTCTTACATTATTTTCAATATTTGTTATTTGTGTATTTACATTTTGGGTAGTTTCTGCAACTTGATTTAATAAATCTTTAAAGTTTCCTTCTAATTCATTTATTGAATTTGTGTATCCACCTACAATAACATTTTCATATACATTATAGCCCACATCTTCAACATTATCTCCTACTTGATAATCAACTCCTTCTTCCATACTATTAAATTCATAAGTTATATTTTCTGGTATTGTATCTCCTATTTGATAATCTTTTCCTTGAATTAATCTTACATATTCTCCGTTTACTAATTTATAATATTCTTTTTCTTCTTGAAATGTCAAATCTTGAGTTACTATAATTTTATAATAATCTTTTTCTTCTTTGAATATTGTATCTTGAGTTATTACATAACTATTAATTCCATTTACTGTGATATCAATTTCTGTTTGTGTATTTACTACTGCTTCAATAGTTGCTTCATTCTTTCTAACTATAATATATGCTTGATTTATTTTTCTATCTGTTTTACTCATATTTTTATATTCATCTGGTGCTTCATCAGGCAATTCTGTATATATGTTTTCTGTTAGCCCTTGTTCTACTTTTGGTTCATCATTAAACATAATACAAGTATATTTTGTTCCATTTACATTTGCATAATATTTATCACATGCTTCATAATACATTAATCCTGTTGATACATAATCATTTATATAAAATTCAAGCCCATTTAATTTATCTAATATTTCTGGTATATATTCATCTCTGTTGTTTTCATTCATTATTTGGTTATCTTCAATTTGTAATGCTATTCTTTCTTCTTCTGGCAAGTCTTCAGGAATACACTTATAAATACTATCACTTCCACCACTTCTGGTTAGTATAATTGTATTTATTGCTCCAAATTTCTGTCCAAATTTTACATTTATATCTTTAAAATATTCTTCATCTATTTCATCTTGTGTATCTTCAACATATTTTATAAAAGCATTTTCCTCATTATCTAGCATTATATTTCCAGCAATAACTGCTGACAACTCATCTAACACATCTCTATAAGTGTATCCTAAATTAGTTCCATCTTCTCCAATATATGGGTCAAATTGCATAACTTTATCATAGTTAACAAATTCTGTTTCTTTATCTTTAAATTCTATATTTATTGTGGTTAACAATCTAGTTATATATTCTCTTATTGTCATAGGAAAAAACGCATCTTTAACACCAGCATAGTCTATCATAGAATTAATCATTTTATCATAACACACATATTCATAAGTTGTTGTATCTTCATTATATTTCTTTTCGTTTATATAATAATATCCATAATCTAACCATTCGTAGTCTTCTCCTACTAATAACCCAAATTCATATTTTATTCTTTCTCCAATTTGTAATTCTACATCGGTTTCAAAATTTAGTCCTTTCATAACACTCTTTAATAAACTTGTGTTTAATATAGGATATATATAATATAATTCTTCTCCAGTTATTATTAAATTATCAGTAGTGATTTTATTATCTATTTCTCTACCCATTTCTTTTATATTAAATTTAAAATCTTCTGTTCTTGCTCTCATCTTTTACTCCTAGCAATAAATGAAATACTAAATGGTTGATTTTCTAATATATTCATATTATTTACTTCCCAATCACCAGTATATGTACTAATACTTATTTTTTGTTTTTTAATTGGGTCATAATATTTTAATGTTTGTGTTGAACTATCTAATATTGGTGCTATTTCTTCTAATTCCTCTTTACTTAATCTTCTAAAATTTACACTTATTTTAGGAAATATTCCAATAAGTGTTCCACTCATTTTTCCTTTTAAATTTCTTCCACTATCACTTGCCCACAATTTAGGATATTGAAATGTTACATCTACAATATAATTACCTAAATTTATAGTCTTACCATTTGCTGTTACTTCTAAACTATCTTTATCAATAAACATAATATCACCTACCTATTCCTAATAAAATCATTATCTGCTTTTACTTGTTCAGTAGTTCTTTGCATTTCTCTACTATCTAATTTTGTTATGTTAGTTAAATTAATTGTTACATATTTTCCAATTGATTTACCTAATATTTCCATTTGTTGTTGGTCGGTTAAAGGGATAATTCCTTCTGGTCCTCCTTCTCCTCCCATATCAATTGGTACGCCTCTTCCAGGGTTATTAATAATACCACCTTTTCTATGAAATTTTGCTATTGTACTTGCGAAACTTAATGTTGGGAAGATAACACTAAATAATGAACTTCCTAAATTCTTTAAGAAAGAACCAATTGTAGAATTTGCTTTCTTTGTACTTGCACTTAATGTAATTGTGTGATTTTTAGCAACATCCTTTATTGCATTTGTTACATCATCTACTGTCTTTTGGTCTGCATCAACATTAATGTTTGCTTTATAATTACCTTTAACATCATCTAAAGATTTTTTTAGTTTTTCTATTCTTTCTTTGTTTGTTTTATATTCCTCGCTATTTTCTTTTAGATTTTCATTTGTTAGTTCTAAATTACTTATTTCATTTCTTAAAGCATTCATATATTGAACTTTTTGTTGTGTGTTCATATATCCTTGGTCATATAATGCTTTTAACATTTCTAAATTGTTTTGGTTTGCTTCAGTGTTATCATTCATTAATTGAGTGTTCTTTTTATATTCTCCAGTTAGTTTTTCTTTCCATCCTAGGTGTTGTGATAATTCCCTATTTAAATATTGATTATCAGAAATTTGACTAAGTATCAAATCAACATCTTTTTTTGCTACATCATTATTTATTTCTCCTGCTTTTGCTTTTTCAACTATTGCATTTTTTGTCTTTTCAGTAGATTTAACATAACTATTGCTTAAGGCAATATCCTCTTCTATATCTTTTTTTAATTCTTTTCCTTCATCTATAACTTTCTTCATACCATTTACAGCAAGTCCTACTAGTATAACATCAAGAACTGCTAACACGCCTACTAAAGTAGCACCACCTCCAGCGGATAAGCCAATTTTACCAATTAATGTACTTATTAATGAACCAATAGTTTTAAATGTGCCACCAATTAGTCCTAATTTACTTGCTAATTTTAATCCTATAATTGCGCCTATTACTGCTAATAATCTTTGTGGTTTATCATCTACCCATTTGCCAAATGCTTCTAATGCTGGTTTTAAAATACCATTCCAGAAAGTTTTCACAATTGGTACTATGTTTTCATTTATCCAATTAAATACAACTTTTAATCCTTCAACTATTTTATCAAGTCTTTTTTTAGTGTCTTCACTTAATAAATTGAATTTACTTAAATCTTCTGTTGGTAGTGTTACTCCACCACCTCCACCACCATAAGAAGTTGCACCACTATCTTGTAAAACATTCATTTCATCAAATCCTGCTACTGTCTTTTGAAGTTCTTTTGCTGATTTACCTGCACCATCTAAATTATCTTTTGTTTTACCAAAAGCATCAGCAGTAGCATTTGCGAATAAATTTACTCCTGTTAAAGAATATACTATATAATTAATTGCTTGCAATACTTTATATACCCATTTAACTATTCTTTCTATTGTCTTTTCTAAAGTCTTTGCTAAAGCCCATCTAATATATTCCAAATCACTTGCTAATTTTTCATTTGATTGTGATAATGTGCTAACTGCACTTCTTACGAACATATAAGCACTTCTAACACTAAAAATTGCTAAAGCCCATTTTCCAACTTTCTTTATAAGACTTGTTGTTTTATTTCCTATATTATCTATTGATTGTCCTATTTTACCATATACTTCTTGCATACGATTTTCTTGTTCTTGAGCATCATTATATTCTTGTTGCTTCTGTTTTAATTCTTGTAATTTTTGTACTTCTATTTTTCTTTTGTCTAAATTTTTACTTAACTCAGCACCAATTTCTTTAGATTTATCAAGCACACTAGAATATTCTTGTTTTACCTTTTGTATTTGCTCTAAAGCATATTTTTGATTTGCTCCTGGTGTATATTCTCCTGCCTCATCTGCTCTTTTCCATTCATCTTGTATTTCTCTTACTTGTCTTTTATAATCTGATAAATCAATTTTTAATGCTTGTTTCTTAAGACTTTCCCCTTGTTTATCTAATTTTTTTATTTCAGTTTCTGCATCTTTAATTTTTGATTTAAAATCTTTATCTTCTACATCAACATTAAAAGTTAACCATCCTACTACATTTTTCACATTTCATCACTTCCTTTTTATCCCTGTCAATTCATAAAATTTATCAACACTGTCTTGTTGTTTTTTTGTTAAAGGTTTTTTGTGTTTCTTTAATGCGTATCTTTTTTGCATTTTCTCTATTTTATTTTTTTCTTTAACATCTTTAATATCTCTTGTATCATAATTTCTTATTTCTCTAATTCTATTTAAAACACATTTATCTGTTAGTCCATTTAAATAGGTATAAAAGTCCCACCATTCAATGTTTTCTTTCATTAAGTCAATTCCATAATCACTTTTAAAACTAGCACATATAAGTCTAAAATCTTGGTTTAAATCCATGTCTGGTTCTTCTATGTTATTATCATCAGTTTCTTCACCACAACTTAAATATTTATATGCTAAATCAAATAACTTGTTATAATTTTCTTTATCTTTTAAAGCATCTTCTCCAAAAAGCATATAAATAATTGCTAGTGTTTTCTCATAATCACTTATTGTTTCATCAAATATTAATTCATTACATTTTAAAGCAACTTTATAACTTGTATTTATTGGATATTTCTTTTCTCCTACTTGAACATAATGAGGGTTAGTATTCATTATTTTAATATGTCCTCTTGGTCTTTAATCATCTCTTTATACTTTTCAACTATCTTCTCATCAGTAGTATCCATATTTTCTTGAAATACTTTTTCAAGTATTGGAGAAATTGCTTCACCTATATCTTCAAACATATTCCAATAAGGTTTTCTGCCCATAATATCAAGTATCATTTGTGTTTTTCCTTCTCCTAAAAATAAGTCTAATGCTTTCATATCTAATTTAAAATATTCATTTAATGCTTTTACTTTATCTTCTTCGTTCTTACTTAATAATTTTTTACCTTTAACATCTTGTCTTTTATCAATCATCATAAATTTATGTCTTAAATTTTTGAAATTCTTGTTATGTTCTTCTAATAATTGTTGATATCTTAATGGTAGTTCAACGTCATCCATATCAAAATCTAAAGTTTTTCCTGTATCATTTCCAAATTGGTCTTTAATTCCAACTCTTATTATATTATCTTTTTTTAATTGTATAAAATTTTCTGTCATTTTATACTCTCCTTTCTTAATTAAAAAAATAAGGTGGGCTTTATTTTACCCACCCACCCTTTAAGGTTTTTTATATTGCTACATCTGCTGTAAATGTTGGTTTTCCGCCCTCTATTTGTACTGTTCCAACAACTGGGTCGCCATTGTAATAAATAGAATATTCAATTACTGGGTTCTCTCCAGTTGCATAACTTGTTACGACTACTGCACAATCATATTTAGTTGCTTTATATTTACTTTCGGTTTCATCATATAAGTCAATATCTAATACTTGAGTGTTAACTTTACTACCAACTTTAGCATTTCTTCTTAAGTCATTTACAAAATCATAAACTTCATCACCAAAATAACACTTTTGAGAAACATCACCTTGAATTTGATAACTTTCTAATGTAGAAGTTGCATTTTTATGAATTATCCATTTCTCTGTTTCTACTTGTGGGTTGTAAGATTGTCCATAATCAGTTATACCTACACCAATTATAGCCCACTCTTCTTTTTCTTCACTTGGTTTTACATTTAAGTATGAAGCAATTTGGTCTCTTGTTACTTTTGTATATGCCATCTTATTCCTTTTCCTCCTTTATTTATTCTATATGTTATATGTTATCTGTATTTGAATATCAAACACAGCATTCTTTGTTTGTCCACTTATCATAGTTCCACAATTTAAACAACTTATGCTTTCAATTCCATCTATATCAGGTAAAATTTTATTTTTATTATTTTCAAATATTACTTTTTCAAATGTTTCAAAAAAGCCAACATTATTTAAATTATTTATTACATCTTGTGAATATGCAACTCTACTTCTAAAAGAATAAACATCTCTATGAATTTCATAACCTGTTATCCATTTTTCAACAACGCTTTCAGTAGGTATTTTATTAATTGAATAATTATTAATATCATCGCTTAACATATCAACATTTATTTGCTTGCATTTGCTATTTATTGCTTTAACAACATCAAATAAATACGACCTTAATTTTTCAACTCTTAAATTATTATTCATTTAATTTTATTTCCTTCCATATTTTTGTTTTAATTCTCTAATAATGTCATCTTTCTCTGCACTTAACATTTTTTTATCCCAATAAGGTCCAGTACCTGGAGTAGTATAATTCCAAGGCACTCCTGATTGACTTCCATAATATTGAATTGTTGCATAAGAACTTGTAAATGTGATACTATTATTTGTTTCTATTCTTAATTCATTTAAATGAGTTTTACCTGTATCTCCACTAAATGGGATGTATTTATACATGTGTCTATATACACTATCGACTGCATCTTTCCGTAATTCTCCACCTACATTTATTCCTAAATCAACTTCAATGTTTGTTATTCCTTTAAGTTTAACACTCATTATTTACCACCTAAATGTATGTGTGGTCTTGTACCAAATGTATTATCAGTTATTGCAGTTATATTGTATATTTCTTCTTGGTCTAAATCTTGTTGTGTTATTATATCCAGAGTTAAATTTCCTTTAATAAGTATATCTCCAACCTTGAAATTTTTAACATCTAAACTTGGGTTATTTTGATAAAAAATTCTAATTTCAACATCGTTAGCATCATCATATCCTTTATTGGTACCAGCACCTCTTCCACCGAACCACCAAATATTCTCATAATTAAATCTAGTCCAAATTTCTATGTTATTATTTTCATCAAAATCTTTGTGATATACTGTTAAATCAGCATTTTTCATTAAACACCTCTATATAAATAAGGTGTACCATCTTCAAGTTTACAATCTATTAAATATGTTCTTATAATATTACTCATCTCATTACTTTTAACATTTTCAATTGAACTATCTACACTGTTACTAGTTGAGTTATAACTATAACTATAACCATCAATATTTTCACTTGCCAATGCTCTATCTTGTTCTTCCAAATTCTTATAACTGTTAGCAACATTTATAAGTTTATACATACATAATTTAACTTCATCTACTTGTGATAATAAATTCTTTAATCTTCCAAATGTGTATTTATCTATATATTGTCTTGCTTCAAATTCTAATAAATTAAAAGGCATTTCTTCTAGTAAACCTCCTAATTCTTTATACTCTGTATATGTTAAGTATTGTCCACTAAATTCCATAAAATGCCTCCTTTATTTATATAGCAATGTCTAATTCTACTTCTTTTAAATTAAGTGTTCTTGTTTCTTTTCCTTCACTAGTTATTTCAATAGTATTGTCTTTGTTATGTATTTGAAATACTATTAAACCATCTTTTTCATCAACTGCAACAGGTTTCTTTAATTTTGCTCCTGTTCCTTTAAGTTCACATTTAACAGTTCCTTTTGCTTGACCTTTTGCTTCTTCAAAATATAATGGTAAATAATTTCCTGATTGCTCATCATCTATTGATGAAAATTCAGTAAAATTTGATACATATTTTAATTTACCTGTTACATTATCTCCTTCTATACTTACATTTTCACATAGGTCTTGTACTGTTTTTTCTCCTAAATTTAGTGAAGTTTCATTACTTGGAACACTTACTTTTATTTTGCCCTCTTCGGGCGTGCTAGGGAGTTTTTGTGAATTCTGCTAGCACAACTTTTGTTTCATCAGTTAAAGCAACTGTATAATGTTCATCAATAGAAATGTCTGTTGTTCTATTTAATGTATGTCTTTCAGTTTCAACATTTGCATTTCTCTTCATATAAATTGTTACTGCTGATGTTTCATCTCCTGTTTGTGTTTGTGGTTTTAATTGTACGATAGGACATTGATATTTATTTAAACTTGCTTGTTCTGCTACATTATCACATGCTTTTCTTGATACAACTATTCTTGTATTTGCTATCATACCAATTTCACCTCTCATAATAACATTGTTATTATATTTATCATTACTTATGAAATTAGCATCTTTTCTTAAAGTTGCAACTTGGTCTGGGTGAATAAACATTACTTTTTCAACATTTTCTTCTTCTCCAAATTTTGCTATTGCATCAACAACATTGTTATAACTTATTTCACCCTCTGCCTCAAATTTTAATTTTGCTTTCTTTAATTCATCAAATACATCATTATCAATTTTACTAGCAATAGATTTTGCTAATTGGTTATTTGCTTCTCCAACAGGATTTCCATAACCACTTAATATTGCTTCATCAGTTAAAGTTACTGCCTTCATTGCTTTCTTAACTGTGTATGTATCAGTATCAGTTTCTAGTTTAACTGTTCCTGCTTCTACTCCTTCTGCAACATCTTCTGCATCACCAATGTATTTATATCTTGGTACTGTTATTGTACTTCCAGGTTGTCCTACAAGTGTATTATCAACCTTTGCAAATGGTGTAGCAACTATTGCATTTACTATTTTAGCACTAATCATTGGTGCCATTACTTCTGGGTCAACTAAATTTTCTAATTTAGTAGTTCCAGCCGCAAATAATTGAATATTTAATTTAAAATTTTTATTCTTTTCCATTTCCTTTTCCTTTCTTATTCATTAAATTTTTTGAATAACTCAGGATTTTCTTGTTTAAATGCTACCCTTTCTTTATATCCCATTTTATCAAAATCTTCTTTTGATACATTACCTGTTTCAATATCTTTAACATCAGGCATATCTATTTGAGCATTTGGGTTAACAAATATATCAGTTTTATCCTTTGTTATTTCTTCGAATAAATCTTTTGCTGATTTACCCATATTTGCATTATCTTTTAATGCTGTTTTAATTTCATTAATAATTGAATTTTTAGTATACTCATTTACAAATTGTTTATCTTTAAGAACACTATTTATATTATTTGTTAAAATTGTATCTTCTTCTTTTAACTTTTTATCTTGTTCTTCTTTTTCAACTTTTGCATTTAATTCATCATACTTTTCTTTCCAATTATTATTTTCTGTTGAATTTTCTTTTAAGGTAGATAATTTGTTTTGTAAATCAGTAATCTTTTCTTTATCTTTTGTTACTAATTTACCGTGTTCTGCCATAATACTATCTATGGTTTCATCATCTAATTCTAATCCTTTTAAAAATTCTCTCATATAATATTCCTCTCCTTCACTTGTTATCGAAGTCGTGTCTCCGTGTGATTAAAATATTTTTAATAGCATATCGTTGCTATCTCACGACAATTAAATTATAGTATATAACAAAAAAAGATGTCAAATACGACACCTCTTTTTGCATTTAATAATGAATTAAAAAAATAAGAATATAATATAGACTTGTTTTGTCTATAAAATTATAATATCACTAATTATTAATAATTTCAAATATTATTTCTTATTCTTTTTAGGAAAATATTCAAATTCGTTGATATCATCACCAGCAAATCTTATATCATCTGCTTTTACTTTTAATTCTAAAATCTTTCCTTTACCTTTTAAATTACTTTCATTATGTATCTTTGCATATTCTTTGCTTAATGTTATCCAATCTCCATCATTAATACTTTCTCCAGTTGTTGCTCTGTATATAGTTATTTCTTTATTTGGGTTATCTTTAATACTCTTCAATGCTTCAAAACTTTCTTTATTTTCTATTCTACTCATATCAATATAATTTTGTGGTTTTTCATAAAAATCTTTTGGATATGCAATATTTCCTTTTGTAATATCATCTGCTGTTGCTCCGTCTTCGTCTGGTCTATGAAACATTTTATATCCATTTTGTTCTTCTATTCTTTTTTGTTCTGCAAGATATTTTTGTCTTTCTTCTCTTTCTTTATGTGCTTTTTCAACTAATTTCTTATGTTCTTCCTCTTTGAATTTTCTATATTCTTCTACATTTTTATAACCTTTTTTAATGCTTCAATTTCTTCTTGTATTTTACCTTTTGCAAAAATTCCTTTTGCTTTTTCAAATTGTTTTTCTAATTCTTTAATCTTTTCTTCATTGTTATTTTCTTTTAAATCATCTTCTTTATTATCTTGTTTTTTATCTTTTATTTCATTCTTTTTGAATTTTCCACTTTCTTTCATAGCAGTTTTCAAATCTACACCATTTTTAATAAATATTTTTCTTCCACCAACTGTTCTCCAAACTCCATCTTCAAACATATATTCATCACCTTTTATAATTATATCATAATTACTTATTAATAAAAAATGCTATTATTTTAATAGCATTAATTTTTACTTCTATAACTTAATCTTTCTTGATATTCTTTTAAATGGCATTCTTCACACACAGTATATCCTAGTCCTAGTGGGTTGTGTACTTGCATAGAAGTATAACCATCTCCATATCGAATTTCTTTTCCACACTGACAACAATTAATTATTTCTTCCATATTATCTGTACATAAAGGAACATTCCATTCATCAGGTATTATGTAATCTTCATATTTTTGTTCTTTTTCATTAAATTTTTGATATTTTCTCTTCATATAATCTCCTATTCTTCTTCTGGTTTCTTACTAGATAAGAATGTTATTCTTTCTGCAATTAGTTTTAATTCTTTTCCTTCTTCTTGTTGTAATTTACCTTTAACACCAACAGTATCATTTATTTTACAGTATTCTTTAACACTTTCAGCAATATTATTATATAATTCTACATTAATGTAATCTGTTTCATATATTCCATCTTCATTTTTATATGGTCTTGGTACTGATAGTGTTAAAGTTAAATTGTTTCCTTCTTGATACGTACTTTTAATTTTTCCTACAATTACTACTTAGTTCAACATTCTCTTCCTCCTTTCCTATTAAACTTTCTAATAATATATCATCTAGTCTTTCAATAATATAATCAATATCAACTCTATTTTCTAACCCTTTTTCAATATTAATATTTTGATTATATTTTAATTCTTCTATAAATTCACTTAATCTTTCTTTCATTTTTACATCTCTCCTTTTTTAAATTTCTAAACTTATTATATCACTAAAAATTAAAAAAATCAATAAAAAGTTAAAATTTATTTTAAAATGTTAAAATTTATTTTAATAAAATTTAATAAGTTTCCTATTTTATCGGTGCATTTTATTCTTTAAAATATATGTGATAAAATTTTAATGTTGAAAATATAATCATAATAATAAAGGGGTGTTTATGAAAGAAGTAACTAAATTAATGATTGAGCAATATAATTTAAAAAAATTAAAATTAGATTTTATGGGATATTCATTCAATAATATTAACCAATTAAGTTATCATCATCTAATAATTCCAAGAAGATTAAATGGTGAAATGACTTTTGAAAACGGTGCTATATTGAGACAAAATACTTCACATGATTATTTACATAGAATAGAAAGAATAGATTATGATATGTATTTGGCAATTACTTATGAGATGATTGATGAAAAGATTAAAGGTTACATAGATGTAAACAATTTAATTGCTATAAATGATATTTTAAATGAATTTGAAAAAGAATATTACAATTTAAAAACTAAAAGTGGTACTCCAATTATAAGAAAAGAATATACTAAAAGATTATTCAAGAATTAAAAAATGCACAATATTTTCCGTTTTATTGTGCATTCTTAGTTCATTTAATACATTATTTTGTCAATTATTGTGCATTTTTATTATTTTACTTTCCAAGCACTCCACATTTTATAATCTCTACAATCAAATGTATCAAATATAGTTCCATCTATTATAGCAGTGATGTGGTTAGGCATTGTTACTAAATAAGTTCCTTCTGGATATTCATTTGAAAATTCTTCAACAGTTTTAGAATAGTGTGGCATTCTTCTATATCTTTTGTCTAAATAATTTTCAACAAAATCAATATCATCTAATAATATACCCTCACTTTGTGCTATATCACTTAATTTTTCATAAGTTTCATTCCAACTCATATCTTCTGCTAATGATATAGCCCTTATTACACAATCATTAACAAAATTTCCTTTTGAATTTGCATTATAAAATTTATACATTACATTTCACTTATTTTCTTTGTGTATTTTTTTATTAATTCTAATTCTTCTTGTGAGTTAGCATCATCTTTTAGCATCTTAACAAAATCAACCATAGATTGTAACATATATTCTAAACTCTTCATGCTATCTTCTTTTGCACCATAATTGCCTCTACTATATGCTTCTTTTCCTTCGCTATAAGCCATAAAGTTTTCTTGCATATCTTCTATGCTATCACTGCCTCTATACTTTCTGTCATAACCTCTTCTGCCATAGTTTCCATAATTATCTCCAGCACCATATCTTTCTCTTCCATAGTTGCCATAATTTATTCCATAATTACTTCCACTATAACCCCCAGCACTATAACCTCTGTATCTCATACTTTCATCTTCTCCTTTCATTTCTCCACAAATATCTTTGTGTATATCAACTAATTTATATAAATGGTCTAAATTACTTGTAGTAATTCCTTCTTTTAAAATATTATTTATTGATTTTTCAGTTGCATCTAATACGCCTTTTTGCATTTCTTGTTCTTTCATACTTTCTCCTTTCTCAATTCTTCTAATAAACTAATAATTTTATTATATTGTTCATCTTGTTCTTTTAAATGGTTTTCAATTTGATTTACTTGTTTATCATTTAGATTTAAATTTTGTATTCCTATCATAAAAGATAAGATATTAATTAAATCTATTAAATAAGCATATTCTGTCTTACTATCCATTTAATCTTGTTATTGTTATATTAGCATTTTGAATTGTAGGAATTTCAGTAGCAGTTGCAACTGGTGTAGTCGTTGATAAAATACTTGGTACACTTTGTATTGTTAAGGTAGCATCTCCTCTGCAACATACTGGTACAACTTTATTAATTGATACATTTGTATAATCTCCAGCAGTTGTTATTTGTGCTATTGTTGTTGTTCCTGGTAATAATATTCCATCCATATAAAGTCCAAATGCTACACTACCAACAGTTGCACTACTAACATTTGCATTAAATGTTACTCTATAATTACCACCACTTAATATTTTATATAATGGTGAATTTTCACTATGTTGCAACCACCCACAACAATTAGCACTTCTTGTTCTTATACAATCTGTTTGAAATGTAACTGGAGCAGAATTGTTTGAAAGTGTTTCTATTGTTTCTTGATAACTTTGTATCATCTTTAAATCATTCCTTTCTTTAAATAAAATTAAAGAGGTATAGACTTGCTATACCTCTTATGGTTAGGACATTTATGTCCTTATCATTTAGCAAGTTCTCTTATGAGTTTCCTGTCATCAGGAGTTTGCTATTAATAATTTCCACAGCCACAACCACTGTTTGCATATACACTATAATTTAGTGGAGCATTTGGGTTACATACCAAATATGATGGACGTGGACATGGAGATAATCTGTCAATAATTGTATCTGTGATGTAATTTGATTGTTGAGATTGACTTGCTCTTAATTCAGCATTATTTAATTTAGTTTGTAATGCTTGAATTTGTGCGTTCTTGTCTTCTATTCTGTTAGCAACAATTTCATCATGTAATGCTCTGTAATTTGCATTTTGATTTTCAATTACATCTCTTGTATTGTTACATAATGTTTGTTGAATAGCATTAGTATTCATAGCCATATTGTAATTTACACCTTGAATACCGCTTCTTAAATCACAACAACATTCAGCCAATTGACTTCCAAGTCCTGTTATTCCTCTTTCAATTTGGAAAGATTGGTTACATAAAGCATTGTTTAGATTAGCAAATCCAGTAGCAACGCCCATATTTGTTGTATTAAAGTTTTCTAAAGTACTATATCCTAGATTACAAATACCTTGATTTACTTGGTTAATTCCAGAGTTTACAGTATTGAATCCATCAGATAACAAACGTTGTAGAGTAGCAAAATCAGAGTTCAAAACATAAGCGTCCATTACAGAACCTCCTCCATTTGAACCATTTCCATCGTTTCCCCAGCCGTTTCTTCCCCAGCCACAAAAAACGAATAAGAATAAGATTATTATCCCAATTTGTTATCGTATGAGCTTTTTATCTCATACTTCTATAACTTACTTATTTGTTATAGTTCAGCATATCTTTTCAAATGTTTCCAAGTTCTTCCTGATTTAATATCACATATAGTTGATGGAGATATATTAAATTTTTTAGATAATTCTTTATTACTTAAATTAGTATTATTTAAAATATAAATAACATCTTTTTCTTTTAATTTAGAATATGAACATTTTTCACCGTATTTATGTAATCCATTTATTATTGCGTGATTTCTGTTTTCTTGATTTGTTACAAATTCTAAATTTTCAACAGAATTATTTTCTTTATTTCCGTCTTTGTGATTAACCTGTGGTTTATTTTCAGGATTATCAATATATTTTTCTGCAACAAGTCTATGAACAAACATTAATTTTTTTCCTATACACACTCTTAAATAACCTTTTCCATTTTTTTGTGGTTTTACTATATGTCCATTATGTTTATTTATAACTTGTCCACTTTTAGTTATAATATAGTCGTCAATTGAATAACGTTTGCCTTTTTGCATTATTATCCCCTCCACCTACATTATAATATATTTAAAAACATTTGTCGAGGTCTCTTGGGTAGATTATATCTTTTCACTACCTATGCGTTGCCCCTGACTATACTTTGTATAGTCTTCGGTTCTGATTAGCATTTCAGCTTTCCAGTTTAATACCTCAATTTACCCTTGGCAGATTTCTACCAAGCACCATATCCATCACCAAATCCACCATTACTACCACTATTTCCACCATTACTTCTAGTAGCAAGGTCGATTGTTGGAACGATTCCTTCTCCTCTCATAGTTAAAATCTCCTTTCATATAATAGTATTATGGAATTGCAATATTATAAATTAAACCATAATATCTTATTAACTATAAGCCTATATCATCTCTAAATTTTGATATTTCTGTGTCAAAATCTTTTCCTTGTTCTTTACATACATTTCTTGCAAAGGTTTCTATACCCTTATAGTCTTTATTTTCGACCATTTTTAGAACATTTTTTGCCATAAGGTTATTATTACCCATTAGCATTTGTATCATTGCTTCTTGTGGATTTTTTATACTCTTCATAAACATTCCCATTTGTTTTAGCTTATTTATAGGATTGTTCATATCTAATCTCCCTTCTTAATTTTTTTTATTTCTGATTTTATTTCTTTAATGTCTTCTTTCATATCGTCAATATCACTTAAATCTATGTCTTTAATTGATTTTTTTAAGTCTTCAATTGTTGCATATTGTACTTTTGGTGTGTCTTTTTCTTCTATTGGCTTATAAATTGTTGTTTTACTAGTTCCATTTGTTAATAATTGTTTTGTTACAATAGCAGTTCCATCAATAGTAGGAAAATAACTAACACTTCCATCTAATGGATATTCACTATTTTTAGCAACTTCTACTGAATCTACCATTTTTCCATTTAATGTTTGTCTGTTTTGTGTTGCTATCTGTGTTGTATTTTGTGTTCCATTAAAATCATTTACAGGTATAGTTGGTTGACTATATCTTTGATAGTATGGGTTATAATATGGGTTATTATACATTTCTTTCATCTCCTTAAAATAGAAAAGAGAAAATGAATTAATACTCCTCAAATTATGTTTTAAATAATTCTAATGAGTTTCATTTCCTCCTTCCAATTAAATTATTGCATAAAAAAAGAAGTTGAAATTGCCAACTTCTAGACATATTATTGCCACTTATATTATCTTAATTATTTTCTTTTTTAATTTACTTATCCATCTACTTGCTGTTCTCTCACTTATGTTCAATTCCATTGCTATTTTAGTTATACTATAACCCTTTATTTTCATTTCAAATATTCTTGCCAAATCATCATTTAACATTAATTTATCTTTTAAATATTCATATTCATCTTTTGTGAAATCAAATTTCATATTTCACCCACTTACATATATCTTCCACATTTAGAACATCTTTTTTGCTTTGATTTTCTAATTTTCTTTCTTGTGGTTTTAGTGGTTTTACTATAACTCTGTTTAATCTTTGTCATTTACATCACCACCATTTACTATATTAGTGTTTTCTATGCTTCCTTCATTATCTATATCTTGATTATAACTTTCAGTAGTTTCTGTGGTTTCTACTACTTCAATGTCATTTAAAACATAAATTAAATATCCTACTGTTGTGAAATATGCTATTAATAGAATTATTATTACATAAATTAATCTTTTCTTTTCTCTGTTGGCATCTCTTACCATTTCCATAGCAAGACTTTCTTGTTCTTCCACCTTTTTAACATTTCTTTCTATTCTTTTAATTTTATCCTCTATCATTTTTAACTCCCCCTTTATGATATTGGTTAACATGATTTTCTATTGCTTCTTTTACTTTACTTGATATTTGGTCATCTAATTTAGATAACTTGCCTTTTATATCTTCTAAATCTTCTTTTATATCTTTTAGTTGTTGGTCTAATATTCCTTGTCTATAATTTCTGTCTGCTGTATCATTTTTAGATTTATCACCACGCCCGAATATAAAACTTAAAACTGTTATTACTGCTAATAATATTGTTACTAAATCATTCCATTTCATCCTTTTCTCCTTAATTTATTATAACATTTTTTAATTTTTTTGTAAAATTTATTTAGTTTTTACCTTTCTGTACCCACTAATACTTAATCTCTGCATTTTTGTTTTTAGTCCTGCAAGTTCACTTAATTCTTTATATTTTTTTGTTAGAATTTGTATTTTATTTTGAGATTTTAAAATAGTGTCATCATCGTTTATTTCTCTTGCCATAATTTGAATATCTTTCTGCTTTCTTATCTCTGTTTCTAATTTTCTTTGTAATTGTGTACATTCATATTTAGTATATTTCTTTCCATCTATTTCTACTAAATCATTATTATTTTTAATTATTTCATTTAACTGTTTTTGAGTATATTGTGGTTTGTTTATTCCTACCTTAATACTAAATACTATGTGATAACAATTCCATTCTCCTATATGTCTTATAATAGGTTCATACTCTTTACCATTTACATCTTTAAAAGCATCACTATTCTGCATTTTATTAAATTCTTCTAATGTAAATTGATGTCCTTGTATATCTTCATGGTCTGGTGCTGGGTTTGCATGTACTGATATTTCAACACCATCATTATTAATTTGCTTACCAATTTCTAATTGCATAGCATTTTCTAAATCTCTAATAGCACCCTGCACGTTCATTCTTATTGCACTATCTAATCTGTTTGTTCTACCATTTTCATAATCAACATACTTTAATCCACTATTTCCAAAATCTTTTATTATTCTTCTACTAACTTGTTCAAAATCTTCTTTGCCTTGATATATACTCATTACTGCTTCATCTATCGCATCCCTATAAGCACTTGAAATATCTTTAAATATAATGTTTCCTTCTTTATCTCTAACACTATAACCTATTGCGTTAGTTCTACTAATATTTTCAAATGTATTTAATGTTACACTCTTTATAGCATTTACTTGTTGTATTAATCCCATATTTTCATTAAATGGTATATATCCAATATTTCTTAATTGATATAACTGTTTTGCATTTAAATAATTCTTTTTTGCTAGTTCATCAATTATTTCTTCAATTTCTTTTGTATTTAAATTAGTTAGTTGCCTTAATTGTTTTATAATTTTATTGTAATCTCCACCGTATTTTAATATATTACCTAATCTAAATGTTTCAGTAGGTGTTAGTTTTCCTATTTCATCAATAGTTCTTGCTATTTGTTTTAATATCTCTGTATTTACCTTTTCAACTCTGCGTGCTAATCTTTCTGTTAACTTTTCAACTGTTTCTTCACTTAACATTGATTAATCACCTACTTTTGGTTCTGTTTTTTATTTTTTTCTTCTTTTTCCTTTTTAGTGTTTTCAACAAAATTATTATTTCCTTCATCTCTGCCGACTAAATCTTCAATGCTTGGGTTATCTTGTTGTATTTCTTTTAATGCCTTTTCACTTTCTTCTAAAGTTTCATCTGGGTTTAGCCATTGTCTTAATTCTACCTTTTTAGTTACACCTAAATTAATACCTTGTATTAATTGTGAAAATTCTTGTTGTGTATCTTCTAATAAACTATAACTCCAATCAAATTCTAATTCATATTCTCCAATAACACTTAAATTATAAGTATTTGCAAGAACATTACAAGCATAAAAGAAATCTTCAAGTCCTTTTTCAATGTTACTTCTCATATCATCTACTATTGTAAATGTATCATACATTGACCTTTTAATTTCAGTAGCAGTTGCATTTTGAGTTTCAACTTTACTTAATATTCCACTACTTGTTCCAACTTCATGCTCTAATCTTACATATAATTCTTCTAATCTTGCGTGATAACTTGTTTCTCTAAATGCTGGGTCAAATATTTCCCAAAAATCATTTTCACTACTATCTAATTTCTTATAAAGTCCATTACCATCTAATAATCTATTATTACCACTAAATAATGTTGCATCTGCACCAATAAATACTTGTTTATTTTCAAATTCTCTTACTAATTGTTTCATAGTATCCTTTATTTCTTTAATTGTTGCATCACAACCATAAGTTATAGGTACTCCATATTTATCATTTGCTCTTCTGTTATTAATAGGAGATTTTATATAACCGAATAAAACTCTATCAACATTTGAAATAGTTTGTTTTATTAATATATTTTGCCAAAAACTTGGAGTAGGTATTGACGTTCCTGTTTCATCTGTGAATTTCTGTTCTATTATAATATTACTTTCTTCTAATCTATAATTAGTCCATCTTAAGTAAATTTTAGTTTGTCCTAATCCACTTGTTATCTCTTTTCTTTCTGCAAGTATAGTAGCACCTGTAATTAAATCTCCTTCTATACTATCTATTGTTACTCTGTCTTGAGGTACTACACTATAAAATATTTTTCCTTTTTTAACATAAGGTACTAAAAATATTCCTCCATAACCAAATGCCATAGAAGTTATTTTTTTAATCTTCTTCCACATTGATTTACCTATCATACTTAATAAATCAACTCTAGCATTTTCTCCTGTTATGTTCAAATTACTATCACTAGCAACATAGTTTGATAACTTGTTACTAAATATTGCATTAAAATTAATATCATCTATTCTTTGATAATCAAAAGAATATTTTTTATTGTCTTCAATTTCTCTTACTTTAGTTTCTGTTGAGATTTTAAACACATTTGTTAAAATCCATAGCCACACACTTTTTAACATTTTCTTCTCCTTTCAATCATGTTATTAATTTGTTTCATATATCTTGTAAAGGAATATTCAAAAGCATCTAATGTATCTATATCTGTCGTTAAATCATCAAGTCTTACATCTTCTATTTTCTCACTATCCCATAATGCACTACTTAAAGCATCTACTAATGTTTTACACTCTTCTTCAATATAATAAAACATATCGTATGCTATCATAGTTCTTTCTAAATCAATTCTATTATTAATTTCATCTTTGATACAACCTTTAACTATTGTATCAACATTTGCATTTATTACTGCATTTCTTAATCCTCTTATTAATACTGTTTCTGCGTTATCTGGTAGCATAAAATCAATTTTAGTTTTATATTTATACATCATTCTTTTAGCGAAGTTTATTTCTAATTCTTCTAATTTATCTGGGTCAATATCTCCTTTGTGAAATTCACTTCCTAAAGCAATAACATATTTAAAATCATAACTTATTCTAGTACAAACAAATGCCTGTCCTGATGCGTTACCTCCATAATCTATACCTATTATTGTATAACCATTTGGTAAGTCATATTCATCTGTTTCTTTACCACTATCATCTAATTTCTTTTTAGTCCATATATATTTTTTAGGTTCATCTGCGAATTTCTTATATATTAATCCTTCTGCATTACACCACTGTCCTAAAATATATCTGTTATAATAAATAGTTCCTTCATATTCTTTGCATAGATTATCAACAAATGTCTTATCTAAAAATGGGTTATCAAATATGGTGTAAGTTTGAATAAAAGCATCTATATTCTTTTCTTCTACTGTATCAATAAAATCTTTCTTCAACCAATGACTATTACTTTCAGGGTTAAGTGTAGCATCTAAACATGAATATGGTTTATCAAGTCTTGATTTTAATAATTCAAATACTTCTTCATTGTATTCTGCTAACTCATCACAATAGCAATATTTAATACTAGAACCTCTTATTTTTGATACTTGATTTACCTTTTCAGCACCTAAACAATAAACTTGTTCTCCAAATAACACAGCAATATTTCTACTACTAATTGTACTTATTAAATCATTACCATATATTTCTCTCAATGGTGTTAAAACATTTCTTTCAATAGTAGATGTTGTTACTCCTAATATAACATTTAAACCATCTTTTCCTGCTCTTTCTCTTATTCTAGCAGGAATGGTATATAATATATCAAGATAAGTTTTCCCAGAACGAGTAGCCCCAGTTTTTATATTATATCTATGGTTTCCATAATTAATAAATTCTTTTTGTTTCTCACTTAATTGCATTCTTTTTTATCTCATTTAACAATTCATCTACTTTGCTCATGTCAGTAGTTGCTAATTCTATATTATCTCTTTGCCCTAAATAGTTCTTACCTAAAAATATTGCCATAGTAGCGTTCTTTTCTGCTAATTTCCATTGCATTCTTCTTAATGAAGAACAACCAAACATTCTTTTTTTAGCAAAAACTGGGGAAAAGTTTTCTCCATAAGTTCTTTTACACCATCTATTTAAAGTTTTTTCACTTACATTTAAAACAGAACAAATTTCTTCTTTAGTACATTGTATTCCACATAGTTTTTCAAACAAGTCTTGATTTATTTTATCTTGTTTTTGTTTTATTTGTCCTACTGCCATATAAGCACCTCCTTTTTAAAATAATCCCCATTCTGCAAACTTTTCAAATCCACCTATCTTATTAATATAATCTTTTGCAAATTCTACTATTTCAGCATAAGGTTTACCATCTACATATTTATCACCAATAGCACAGTTTAATTCAACTACTTTGCCTGTTTCTTGTGCTTTACAGAAAGCATAAATATTTACTGATACATCTGCTTTAGATAAGTCTTTTCCGTGTAGTCCTCCACCTGTTACACTTTGTGCCATATCACTTCCTAATTTCCTATTTGTTGCTCCTGTATCAACATCAGTTCCACCTGTCCATTCTCCTAGTGGGTTTATTATTATATGGTTAGATATACCTACACTACTTTTTAATAAATCTTCATTTTTAGCATTGCTTTGACAAATAATCATTTTTTCATCTGTTAAAATATATTTTCCATCAGTTGGGTATTCTTTATAAATATCTCTTGCTATTTGAGATATTTTCTTTTCATTTTCTGTTAAAGGTACACCTTTAAATATTCCATTATCACCACATCTTATTTCTTCACTTTGATTTTTAGATAAATGTTCATCTTGTTTAACAACTACTAAATCAAGTTTCATTTTGCCAGCAATTCTATCAACTATTGCTTGTATTTCTTCATTTGTAAATTCTTCACTTGTTTCAGCAATAATATGACATATTCCGTGTCCTATTAATACCTCAACTGCTATTTTTGGTCTTTCATTTTTAGAATATGCTAGGTCAACCATAGCTCCTGCAATTCTATCTGCCACCTTATCAGGATGACTTGGGTTTACTTTTTCTATCATTTTATTCCTCACATTCTTGTTTTTAATACTTCTTCTCTTTTCAAGCCCTTTTGTTTTTCAAATGTTACTTCTTGATTATATTTATATATAATATTATTATCTTCATCATAGCCATCTGGTATTAATACTTTTTCAAATATTTTATATGGACTTTGCCCCATTTTTGGGTTGTTCCATAAATAATGTAAATAATCTTTCATAGTCATATCACTAAATTTTGCACGATTTTCACTTGAAGTAAAATTAAATCCCTCTGCTGAGTTATATTGAAAATCTAAAAAATACATATCTTTTTCAATATCTTTCCAATAAACTTTACCTGTTGCTTTTGCTATTTGTAATGCTGATGAGAAATTACCTCTTGAATAATCCCAATTCTTATTTAAAGCACAACAACAACAATTATTAGAACATTCTTTAAAATGAGCATCACTTACATAAAATCTCATACCTAATTCATCGCATATTCTTTTCATATCTTTTATGTATTTTTCTTTAATCTTTCTATTAAGTCTTAAATAACCTGTTCCTGTTGAATGCTTTTTATAAAAATCTACTATATCAAATCCACAACATTCACTAATAGTTTTATAATGTTCTTTTGCTTGATTAACACTTCTAACCTCTAAGCAAAAAAACTCTGTTGTTACTGCTGTTGCTCCTGCTTTATGTGCTTCTCTAATTAATTCTTCATAATCTTCACTACTAATTCCAGGTATAAATGGTCTTAATCTTAAAGTAGCACCACCTTTGCTTAATTTATTCCATTCTTTCATTGCTTCAAGTCTTTTTCTCGGAGATGGTACACCTACTTCTACTTTCTTTGCCTTTTCTTCATTTAAAGTAATAATACTAAATTTCATATTCCAGTTATCTGCACCTTTAAATAATTCTCTATATTTATCATCAAAAAATACCCACGCACTTTTTGTACTAAAGCATATTGGATAGTTTATTTCTTTTAAATATTTTAATAATTCATAAGTCTTCCCATACTTCTTTTCAAATCCATCAAATTGGTCACTTAATCCACCATATTGAATAGGTCTTTTATCTTTTACATATTTATAAAATTGACTTTTTTCATCTTCACCACTTAAAATCTTTTTAACCTTTTCAACATTAATACATTTAACTAATTTATTTTTATATTCTTCTTTTCCTTTACCTATACCTCTTTGATATTGACTAAAGCAATATACACAACCAAAAGAGCAATTACTATATGTATCTAATGTCATAGGTAAAGAACAATCAGCAATTTCTCCAGTCCATCTAGGACTGCCATAAGTTTGTTCTATATCTTCTTTATTTTCTGCCATTTTTCTTTCCTTTCATTATAATACTATTTTTCTTGTTACCCCTCTTTATTAAGGTTGGATACTTTAATAATATTTTTCTAGTACATTCATCATCTTTGTTGTTTTTCCAAAATTCTTCGCAACCACCTTTTGATTTATGTTTTCCTTTTGCGTGAATAAAATTAAATCTTATACAATTATACCCATCTTTAATAGTATGTAAACATATTTCAAAATCTTCTTTTATTTTAAAATCACTGTTAAATCTATAATCATCAATTATTATTCCCATAATACAACCTACACCAAAATTCTTTTTATCAATTGTATTACTCATAAAAAAGCCATTTTCAACAGGATAACCCGTCCATATTAATGCGTTATTTTTTTGTGTATAATCAAAAGCATCATTTAAGAAGTTATGTAACTCATCTTTTGTAAATGGTTTTATTTGTTTATTATCTAAATGTCCAACAAATTTTAAATCATCATCTAACATTATCATTTTAGTTCCTTTAGGAAAATTATTTAATAATGTATTTCTGTTATCTGATACACAACTACCCTCATTATAAATAATATTTGCTCTTTCACCATATTTATTTAAGTAGTTTTCATAATCTTCTTTAGTTTGTGTAGAAATATATATTTGTTCTTTAGAATAGCCCATACTTTCAAGATAATCTAATGTTAGTTGCTCTTCACATCTTTTATAACTAGGTATTCCAAATATAAAGTTATTCATTTACTTTCTCCATTATTTCTTCACATCTGTAAACAACTTTCATTTCTTCTTCTGTTTCATTAAATATCTTTCTTAAAAATTGCTCTTCTTCTGGTGTTTTATATGTTATTATTACTCTTTTATTTGTTAAAAAATCATCTGCATTTGAAGAATATTTTTCAATAATATCTTTATCATATTCTTCAGGTTCCATATCATCTGTCAATATTGATAATTCAAAATCACCAAATCCAAAATCTGTCATATCTATATCATTTAAAATATCTTTTAATTCAATAGATAATAAATCATCATTCCATTCTGCCATATCATTTGTTTTATTATCTGCTATTCTAAATGCTTTTATTTGTTTTGGTGTTAAATCATCTGCGATTATACAAGGCACTTCTGTAAGTCCTAATTTTTGACTTGCTTTATATCTTGTATGACCTGTTACTATTACACCATTTTTATCAATTACTAATGGTACTTTAAAGCCAAATTCTTTAATACTATTTGCAACATAATCTATTGCATTATCATTATTTCTTGGGTTATTTTCGTATGGTTTTAACTCATCTAATTTTTTATATACTATTTCCATTTAATCTACCTCTTTCTAAATTTCTTTTATTGTTAAATTTGGATATTTATATTCAAATATTTTTTTCTTTAACACATAAACTTTATCTTTTTTAGTTGCAATACTTTTTACATCTTCAACTATATATTGTTTCTTTTCATTATCGTAGTAAAAGAAATCACATATATAATTTATTGCTCTTATATTTTCACCATTATTATTCTTATATTTTGGTTGTAATTCAAAATTCTTTTGTAATTCTAATTCACTTATTATTTTAGCCCTTTCTAATAATTTTAACTCACAATATCTGTTGCATTCTTTTTTACTATCAAATAGTATTCCATCAAATTCAACTTTCTTATTTTTATATTTATTATAACTCTTCTGTATTTTCATCTTTTTCAACTTCATCTAATCTTTTTGATTTTTTAACTCTTTTAGGTGTATCATCTTGATTAATGATGTCTAGCAATTCTACTGCATTATGTTTTAATAATACATTATATCTTGCTTCAGTACATTTAAATACTTCATCTTTTAATCTTCTTTTTCCTTCATCTAAATCGTTAAAATCATATAATGCTTTAACTTCATAATTTTTCATACATTTTTACCTCACTTTCTTAAATTATGTTACCATAAATGAAATCATATTACAAATCACATACCTTTCTTCAACTGTCCTAAAGTGCAGTATAATTCATTTAATTCCATAGGTTCATATTTATATGACATTAACCATAACCAACATTTATCTTTTGCTAACATATCTCTTTCTTTGTTATCACTAAATGTATGTTCTTCATATATGTAATGTTTATATTTAATCCAATCAAATTTATTTGTAGTCATTAAATAAGAAAATACTTCTAATATTTCTTCTGCTCTATTACAAAATTCTGTAAATGTATTAAACTTTAATTTACTTTCCATAAATACTCCTAAAAAAAGAGTGTATAAATCCATACACTCTAAAAAAATTGGGGAATTTTAGTCAATGGTCTATCTATCATATTACCACCACCACGTCTAGTATATCATACTTATAAATTATTTTCAATAAAAAAGAACTAGATAAAGTTAGGAGTTGAAAGTCTAGTTCTTGGTGTCATAATTTATGTAAAACGAATTATAAAGGTTTCTTATTAATCATGTTTAAATTTATAATACTAGTTATTTGTGGTGTTCTGATATTAAATAATAAAATAATAATGCGTACTCAAATTTATCTCATATTTTTTCCTAACTTTATTTAGTATATTAGGAGCAAAATAAAGTATTTCTAACAATATCTTTATTTCAATTATGACACCTGTAAATCTTTTTAATTTACAATTATATTTTATAATATTTTTTAATAAATTACAATATATTTTAATTAAATATATTTATTATTTTATTATCAAACTTTAATATTAAATTTATAATAAAATTGAATATCTTGCATATAGCCGTTAGCATTAATCCAATAAATACTGATGCAATTATAATTGGGAACATTAATATTGATATTAATTTTAATAATACTTTTTTCATAAGTTCTCCTTAATCTTCATTTATACCACAGTCTTTAACTTGGTCTTGTATATCTAAAAATTTATGTAAATATTTGCAATATTCTTCATCAAATTCTAATTCTTTATTATATTTCATGCACCAATATTTACATGACTTTGCACCCCAATTACCATCTGCATCTTGTTCAAAATGATGATGACAATAAATACTTCTTTTAGGTATAAATCTACTTGCCCATAGTTCTCTTAATTTTCTTATTAAATTCATTAAATCTCTCCTTTATAAACAGAATGCTGGAGCAATTCCATATGTAGTAGTCGCCGATTGATATACTTCTACACCATTACCAGCACAAAGCAAATAATAAGAACTACCATATGAGGAAGGACTTCTTAACCAATAACTTAATAGTACCGAACTTTCTACACCATTATTATTAACTTTTTTTATTCTTCTATTAGTTGTGTCATAGTATTCATATTGTTCTCCTTCAAGTATTACACTACCTTTATAATAACTATAACTTGCTGAGCCAAACATTTCAGGATAAGAAGTTAAAAATGCTTTATCTTCTGTTGTTTCTCCTGCTTTAGGAGTTGAACTATGACTATCAAGGTTTTTCTTTAACACAGTTTTAACTAATGGTTGTATTGTAGTTGGTAGTGCTCCAAAAAATGTTTCATTTAACCATGTTCTACGTGGGTTTAATGGGTAGGTATCAGTAACACCTACACTTCCAGTAGAACCATACCATGCCCCTCCTTCAGCAGTTCCTTTATTACCTAATTGTTCTCTACATTGTAAAGTTATTGCTGATTTATTTATTCCATTAATAGGTTCTTTTAAATCATCATGATTAAAGCCAACTATAACCATCGTCATATCTTGTTCTACATGACTTTCACACGTTCCTGCTTCCATAGCAGACAAGTGCATTACTCTAGTATCACCAACATTCCAATAATCTGCTAAATTATAATATCCTTTGTAATGTCCATCTAAATATTGTTGTAATTCTTCATCAGTACATTCTGAAAATGGTTTTATTTTTGCAGTAACATCTAATTTATTAATTAATTGTGTAAAAGTATCATTATCATTTACATTATAATTCATATTTTTCATTTTAGTTGCTAATTCTTGTTTATCTTTTTGTAAATTATCTAAATATTCTTTTATTGTTGCCATATATTACCTCCTATAAACAAAATGCAGGAGCTAGCCCATAGCTGTCATTACTATTGCGATTGCTAGCCGAACCATCACTATGAACATCAATCCAAGAATAAGAGTTATAAGAGCTGGGACTTCTTAACCAATAGTAACTATTGTTACCACTTGCAACCCCGTTTTTATTCCAAAATTTTGTTCTTTTAGCATTTGAATTATAGTATGGATATTGCTCTCCTTCAAGCATTACACTACCTTTATAATTACTATAACTTGCTGAGCCAAACATTTCAGGATAAGATGTTAAGAATGCCTTGTCCTCTGTATCTGGACCAGCACTAGGACTTGAACTATGGTCATTAATATTTTTCTTAATTACAGTCTTAACTAACGGTTGAATAGCACTTGGTAATGAATTTACAAATGTGTCATTTAACCATGTTCTACGTGGGTTTTTAGAGTAATTTGAATCACTTACAGTAGATGTACTAGAACCCCAAATATAAACCCATTCTGCACTGCCATTATTTCCAAGAACCTCTTTACATTGTAAAGTTATTGCTGATTTATTTATTCCATTAATAGGTTCTTTTAAATCATCATGATTAAAGCCAATAATAACCATTGTCATATCTTGTTCTACATGACTTTCACTTGCACCTGTGCCACTAGACATTGCACTAAGATGCATCTTTCTAGTATCACCAACATTCCAATAATCTTCAATATTAATAAGACCTTTATAATGAGCATCTAAAATTTCTGCTAATTCTTCATCAGTTGCATCAGCAAATGATACTTTTTTAGGTAGTAAAGAAGTTAAAGTTGATAAAGTGGTAATCATATTACCTACTGTGCTATCAAATTCTTCTCTTGTAACATAATCACCACTTGATACTTCTATATGTTTAGGTGTTAGTGTTAGTGTACTACCATAACTTTCCATATTACCTAAAATTGTACCTGTATAACATACATAATTTTCATTGTCAAAATATACTGCACTTACATATTTATTATGAACTACATTTTGTGCTTGAGTTGTAACACTATCATCTACACTTGTTACAAATACCATAGTAGAAGTTGTTGTACTTTCTAAATTTCCATTTATAACATTAAATTTAATTTTCATATTAAATATATTATTATTAGCAATAAATTTTATTTTTTCTTCATCATCTATTGTAATTGTTGGATATATGTATTTTTGTTTATCACTTTGTTGAATTTCTGCTGATAATTCTAAAGTAGGAATTTCACTATTAATTAATTGATTTACTTTTTCATCTAAATCTTGTCCTTTTAATGCACCCAATACAGCATTTGTTGGTACATCAGTTTTAACATCTAGGTTATCAATTTCTACAATAGTTTCAGTTGCACCACTTTTATTCTTAACATTAACAATAGTTTGAGAACTAAATCCGCCATTTTCTTCATCTGGTTTTAATTCTCTTGATAATGTTTGAAGTAAATCTCTTGTTTCTTCATCTACTTTACTGCTAACTGTTGTATCAACATAATTTTTGTGTGCTGGTATATAATCACTATAAACACTATATTGTTTTTCATTATCAAATGTAATTAGTCTAGAAACAGATGTTACTTGACTACTTAATGAATTACCATCACTTGTTACATTTCCAACGTAAATATTACCATTAGGTAACAAAATTGTATAATTTTTACTATTACTAAGTGCATTTTTAGCTATACAAATTATAGTTCCTATTGACATAGCCATTGGTACAGGAAATAAAGCATTTGCTCCAAAATCCAATTTTAATTGCTTTGTTACTGCATAATTTCCTTCTTCTAATTCCCATACATTTGTATCACTTTCTAATTTTGAAAATGTAATTTCACTTTGTTTAGCATAGTCTTGAAGTGCTGTATTTAATTTTTCAGTATTAATATAATCATCTAAATTAATCTTTGTAGTTCCTATTAATTCAAATGATTGTTCTTCTTCAAGCCATATATATTCATTTTTAATGTTATTTTCTTCTTGTTCTAAAGATGGTACTAAATAAATGTAATTACTTTCTCCTTGTTCTGGTAGAACATCAACTAATTTTAAATTAATTGTTTTAATTGCACTTATTCTTTGGTTTATTTCTTCTTGAGTATATGTTTCTGTCTTTTTATAATAATTTTCTAAATCATCAACTGCTTTTGTTATAAAATTTTTAACATCAGGAATTTCTTGTTTTGTTGCATATTTATCATCACTTGTAGTTTTATCATAGTAATTTTCTAAATCTGTAACATCTTTTTTAATAAAATCTTTTGTATTAGGTATTTCATCTTTAGTAGCATAAGTTGTACTTGCTGTTTGTTTATCTAAAAACTTTTCATCTGCATCTTTTGTTTTTAAATAATCTTTTAAGTCTATTCCACTTACTTTATCATCAACTTCTTGCTTTGAATATGTTTCTTCTTTTGTGTAATAATTATTCTTTAAATCATCACTTAATTTTTTTGTGTCATCTTCTACTTTACTTATTCTTTCATCAACTACTACGAACCATACTTTATAATCTTCAGGAATTTCTTTACTAATTGTATTAATGCTATTATCAATTTTGAAATCAAATATTTCACTTTTAGTTATAACTATATCATCTTTAATTAATGTAAATTGCATTTGAATATAACTATATTTCAAAATACTATCATAAATTGGTACAACATATTTATTATCTTCTGTTTTATATTCTTGAATTTTAATAAAATATTTCTTGTCGTGTTGTCTTATTTCTAAATATGCTTCAGTGTTATCATCAACACTCATTTCTGTTTCTATTATTAGGTTTCTAGTTTTATTTTCTCCAATATAACCAATTGTATTCTTGGATAATTCAACTTTTCCATTAATAGAAATTTTTACATTTACATCATCCATTTTTTCTTTTCTCCTTCAAGAAAATTTTAACATAAAGAATAAAATAACACAAATTCAAGAATTGTTATTTATTTCCTTTTAATTCTTCTAATTTTTCTAAACACACCCTAGGAATTAAAAAAACTTCTAAATCATTCATTGTTTTAAGCCACTTTTCAAATTCAGTTAAAATATTTTTATAATGTTCATTTTCTTGTTGTAATTGTTCAATATAATTTACTAATAATTTTTGCCTTTCTACATATTTATCATGCCATTGTTCCATATGTTTAATATATTCTTTCCATTTAGCAATCATTTCTTTTATTTCTTCACTCATTATTTTTCACCTTTTTTTAATTCATTTTTTAAATCTTCTTCATTTAATATTTCAACTTCTAATTTTAATATTTCTTTAAAACTATATTCTTTACCTAAATCATAAAATAAATCTATATTTCCAATATTATTTACATTTTTAATATTATAATAATCTCCATTAATGTAATATGCTATTTTATTATCAACTTTAATATGTTTAGGTGCATCATCTTTTTCTATTAAATTGAATAAATCAATCATTGTTATTCTTTTTTTATCTTTATAAGTGCCATAAATTATACATTGCTCTATTACTGATTTAACATCTTCATATATTTCTTCTGTTGTCCATTGTTTATTTAATTTTAATGTACTAATAAAATTATTAAAATTAAAATAATATCCACTAAAATCTCCTGCGTGTGCATAATCCCAACCTATGAACCACCCTTTTATTTCTTTTTTATTTTCAATCCATAAATGGTCTTCACTATAAGTTAACCCTCCATGAACATTAATATCAATGTCATCATAATTCTTTTTATTTAATAAAACATTATTTTTTACATTTACATAAGCAGTTGGATGTGTACCTAAATTTAAAATATAAAATTCATAACCTTTATAAATTCCATTATATAATACTTCAATCTTTTTTTCTGGTTGATATAACATTTCTTTCATATTATTTTTCCTCCAACTTTTCTATTATTTTTCGTTGATTTTTAATAAGTTGATTTATTTTTGCTATATAAATATTTCTATCTTTTGCATTTGTATTCATTAAATGTCTTACTTTATCATCATCATAAAATTCTATACTTGTATCAATAAGTTTTATTT
>CANQAS010000007.1 GCA_947589535.1 uncultured Bacilli bacterium
GAATTTTTTACTTTCATAATAAAATCTAATATTCTTTCATTACTTAATTTTCTTCTATCTATTTTTATAGAACATAGTTCATCTACATAATTATAACATGTTTTAGAATATATATATCTTTTTAATAATAAAAAAACAGAATTTCTCCTGTCTTAATAGATTAAATGTACCTATTTTATATTATTAAATAATTATTACTCTTCTTTTTTTCTGCAAAATGTAAACTAGATTCTTTTAATACTTCAATAGCATCATATACATCTTTACCATCTTCTATAATTCTTCTACATTCTCCAGGATTGGAATCAGTAAAAAAGTCCCAAGCGGTAACTAATTTATCAACTTTTTTTATTTTATTATTAATCATAAACTTTTCATATTTTGATTTATCATCTTTTCCACTTAATATAATAACTACGTTATATTCATTCGTCATTATTTCAGCATTAGTTATATGATTTTCAACTCCTATTTGAACCAATCCATCATTTATAAATAAATTACCAAAAATTTTTAATAATTCTTTAATATATTCGTTTGATATATTATCAATATAATATACGTCTTTATGAAATTTCTCTATTTTACTATTTTTATCTTATTTATTGGAAAAATCCTAAGGTTTACTTTTCCTAAAATATCTTTTTTATCAACTAAACCAACCTGCATTCTAGAGTCATTTGAGTGTGGTCTATTATCACCAACAACAAAATATTTATCTCCGCCTATGTTTTTATAACCAATTTCTTCTAATTTGAAATCAGCGGTATCCGCATGAGTGAAATCTTCTATTTCTAAAATACCATTAATATATAAATTATTATTCTTATATTCAATGTGTTCACCAGGAAGTCCTATTACTCTTTTTACTATTTTTTCTCCATTCCAATCAACTACTATAATATCATTTCTTTTAATATCAGTTAATTTCAAACTTAATTTGTTTAACAAAATAATATCATTATCATATAAGGTTGGTTCCATAGACTCACCATTAACAATAGCTGGAGTTATTATGAAACTTCTTAATAATATTACAACTATTATAACTATTATATATGGGCAAACATCCTTTAAAATCTTTTTTATTCTTTCCTTATTCATATATATCACCTAATAAAAAATAAGGCATAAATAGCCTTATTAATTTCTTTCTTTTAATTTCCATTGGCCAACTATATTTCTAGCGTAATATAACTTAGCACGTCTTGCTTTACCTTTTCTAGTAACTTCGATTGAATCAAGTTTTGGAGAATGTACTGGGAATATTCTTTCAACACCAACACCACTAGACATTTTACGTACTGTAAATGTTTCAGATACTCCATACCCCTTACGTGAAATTACAACACCTTCAAAAGCTTGTACTCTTTCTTTTTTACCTTCGATAATTTTAACACCAACTTTAACTGTATCACCAACTCTAAATTCAGGAACTTCTGGATTTAATTGAGTATTTGTGATTTTTTCAATTTTGTTCATGCTCTTCGTCTCCTTCCTAAAATATATATCCAGCAATCATGCAAAATACATGCGGCGGATTGCCTTCTTTTTTTAACAAAGATAATTTTATCATAATATTAATAATTATGCAAGCCTTATTAAAACTATGTATTTAATATTAATTATAATCTTCTCCTATGTCCTGAGGAATCATCATCATCCTCTTCATTTTTTTCCATTCTACTTAACATCGCGTTTTGCATTGTTCTCGTTCTTACAAAATCACTTGTTATTTGATTAATATTTTTGATAATATTATCTAAATTTTCTTTTCCTAAATATCTAGAATAATCATTTATAACAATTTGTTTTAATAACTCTGATTCCCCAAGAACCCTACCGGTTACTGCATCATCAGCATCATTTAATGCCATACCAAAACGATAAGTTAATATATCTATTTTTTTTCTTACGTTTTTCATTGCAATTTTAGTAGCAAAATCTGGTTTAGCAATTAATATTTTAGTTAATTCATTATTCTTAGTCTTACCTTTTAATTTATAGCCCGTAATATATTTTGGATTAAGAGTTGTTACAGCTTTAGTATTATCATCTTTTGATAATATATATTTGCCAGTTTTTATAACATCTTTTATCTCTGTTACCTTTATATTTTTTATATCATCTATGTTTATTTTTCTTTTTACTTTATTAATTCCCTCTTTTTTTAGCGTCATTTTATTCTTTAATAAGTCAGGCCTTTTTAAAGCGGTAACTTTTACTCTTTCATCATTTCGCCATTTATCTATTTTTTTATGATCTCCTGATAGAAGTACTTCGGGAACTTCCATACCTTTATAATTTCTAGGTTTAGTATATGTTGGATAATCTAGCAGATTATCATTAAATGACTCTTTCAAATGTGATTCTTCTTCTATAACACCAGGAATTAATCTTACTATCGAATCAGTAATTACCATACTTGGTAATTCACCACCTGTTAAAACGTAATCTCCAATTGATATTTCCTCATCACATATCGTTTTAATTCTTTCATCAAAACCTTCATAATGGCCACATATAAATATCAAATGTTCCTCCTTAGATAGCTCATATGCTTTTTTTTGAGTATATTTTTCTCCTTGAGGTGATAATAATATCACTTTTGAATTTTCTTTTTTTAGACTTTCTATCGCATCAAAAATAGGTTGACACATAAGTACCATACCATTACCACCACCGTATGGTGTATCATCTACTTTTTTATGTTTATTATCTGCAAAATCCCTAAAGTTGCATGTATTTATTTCAACTTTATTATTATCAATCGCCCTTTTTATAATTGATTCACTTTTAAAACCTTCAAACATATCTGGAAACAATGTTAAAATATCTATTTTCATGATAACAACCCTTTCACGTTTTCAACAATAACTTCTTTTTTTTCCATATTAACTTCTTTAATAAAAGCTTTAACATATGGTATCATAACATTATTATCTAAAACTAAAACTTCATTTGCAGGAGTGTCAATTACATCTTTAATGATTCCTACAAAATTGTTATCTATTATAACATTAAATCCTATTAAATCAAAAGATAAATATGTATTTTTATCTAATTTTAGATCTTCTTTATTTATGTATACCATTGATCCTTTTAAATGTTCAACTAAATTAATATCATGTATTCCTTCAAATACAACCATATCAAAGTTTTTGTGTTTCCTATATGATTCTACAATGTATTCTTTTTTTTCTCTTCCTACGTAAAACCTCATATTTTTAATAAACACTTTATCTTTATATCTAAAATTAGAAAGTAATCTAACTTCACCTTTTATCCCATGAGTATTAACAAGTTTCCCAATATATAAATATTCCATATTATTCTCCTTTTTGTAATTCATACATTATAATTGAAGCTGCAACTGCAACATTAAGACTTTCGCAATTACTATTCATAGGAATGTAGATGTTAGTATCTGCATATTCTTTTATTTTACTAGATACACCTTGACCTTCATTTCCCATAACAATGATTATTTTATCTTCTTCTTTAACCGTGTTAATCATCTTGCCATCATTTACATCCGTTACGCATATTTTATAATTTTCTTCTTTTGCTTCTTTTATAAATTCTATTAAATTTTTAGTAATGACGTTAGTTTTAAATAGCATACCTTGTGATGATCTAATTAATTTTTCATTATATTTATTAACCGAATTATCACTTAAAACTACAGTATCAAAATTAAATGCATTGGCACTCCTAATTATTGTTCCAATGTTACCAGGATCTTGTAAGTTATCTAACACAATAACTTTTTTTCCAATTTCTTTTTCTACGATAAATTTACATATTCCAATAACATTACTACTAGAAGGTAATAAACTTATGTAATTCATTATGTTTTTTGTAACCAAGACATTAGGCACACCATAATTAACTTCTTTTACTGATATGGTTTCTAACAAAATACCAGCATTATATGCTTCTTCTATTAAATGAGTACCTTCTACTATAAACTTGTGTTCTTCATTCATGAATTTATTATTTCTTAATTTATTTATATATTTTATTTTTTTATTTTCTTTTGATTCAATTACCATAATTACTCCTTTAGCTCTTTTCTTACGTTCTTATATTCAGGACAATATTTAAAAACGGTATCCCAAAATTCTTTACTATGATCAAAATGTACAAAATGAGATAATTCATGGACTATAACATAGTTTAAATATTTTGGATCTTTTTTTATTAGTTCTAGATTAAGAGTAATAGAATTATCTTTTTTATTACATACACCCCATCTTGTTTTCATACTCCTAACTTTTAACTTAGGATAAGGAATTTTTTCTTCAAATACATAATATGCTTCATCCAAGTATTTCAAAAATTCTTCCAAAGCAATTTTCCTATACCATTTATTAAGCATATTATCATCTTTAATAATCAAAGTTGTACCATCAAAAGATGCTTTTTTAACGTCTTTATAACAAATATTAATATTCTTTCCAAGTAATTTATTTTCTTCTTTTAATTTAGTTTTATTTTGCTTTTTTTTAATATCTATCATTCTTTTGATTGATTTAGTATTTTCATATATAATTTTAGTTATCATATGTTTAGTGTAAAGATATGGACAAGTAACTTTTATTTTAAAATCATCAGATACTCTTATATATAAATTTTTATTATGTTTTTTTTCTATGATAACTTCATATGTTTTATCATCAAGTACTAGTTCCATATAAATCACCTTAAATATTATATCATTTATTATAAATCTTATAAAGCTTTTGAACAAAACAAAAAACAGAAAAATAATTTCTGTTTTATATATTTTTAGGATATTAATTACTTTTAAATAAACATCATTATACATCAACCTTTATTAAGAATATTGCTTTTCTTTAAAACCAGGTAAATACATACTAGAATTTTGAAAAATAAACCACTATCTTTCTTTATTTGTTCTAATATTAATTCTAAATCTAAATTAACATCGATTTGCTTTACTTAATCTAAAATATTAAGTAAGAAGTTTTATCATAATAATTTTTAAGTTTACTAATTAAGTTATAAATAGCTTTATAAAAATTTGTTAATAAGACATTAATAAATCACAAAGTATATTTAAATCTTCTTCACTATAAGTTTTTTAATAATTATAAATAAGATTCTGAATATATGTAATTTACCATTTTCAATTTTCTTTTATTATTTTTTTATCGCTATTAAAGAATTTATCATTTCTTTATACTTATCTTTGTCAGTAAACTTTAAATCTTCTATTACCGCACTAACTATTAAATTAAAAGTATCTTTATCTACTTCTTTTTCTCCAGGAAGGCAAGTCATTGGACTATTTATATATTCCATAATGGTTGCATCATTAGAAGTTTTTATTTGTTCTGCTACCATTTCAAACCACATTTTCGATTCTAAATCCATCTGATTTATTAATATGTTTAAATTTTCTTCTATTTTATCTTTTTCATGTTGTTCTAATCTTTCTTGTCTTGTACCATATTTATATAATGGTTCAACTTCGTTTGACCTTTGTTTTCCATCATAATCTTTTACTATAATTCTAAAATAAATATTAAGTTCATTAGTTTCCTTAAAAGAAAGTTCCTC
Organism: uncultured Bacilli bacterium; assembly: GCA_947589535.1. Classification (GTDB taxonomy): domain Bacteria; phylum Bacillota_I; class Bacilli_A; order RF39; family UBA660; genus Aphodocola. The sequence goes on from CANQAS010000007.1 coordinate 5,587, forward strand.
ATTTTTTCTTAATAATGCTGAATATTCTTCTACTAAACCTTTGTATTTATTAGGATCATCATTAATATCTAAACCATCTAATAAAGATACTAATTTTATCATTTTTTTGTACTTATTATTTATTTTAATTAGCTTTCTACATATTAAATCAAGTGGATATTTAAAATTATTATAGTAAGACATTATTATAGCTTTTAACGTATTTTCACTCATGTTAAATTCTTTTTTTATAAATGTATTATTACTATTTTTGGCAATGTTTATTTTCGAAAAATAATGTTCAATATCACATAATCCATTTATAAGTTCTTTAAATGATTGATAATCATTAAAATGTTTGCCAGTCATATTAATATTTTTTAATATTTTTTTTATTATAAAACGTGCCAATAAATTTCCGTTAGTAAGCTTAATACAATATAATTTTAAATCTTCTTTGGTATATCTAGAAATTAAAAATCTACCACCATCATACTTTTCAAGTATATCAATTAAATCGTTAAGTTTATTAATATCATACACTGTATTGTTTGAAAAAGTTTCATTTATCTTACTAATACCATTATTAATAATATTAATGTCTTTTTCATATACATTTCTTTTAGTTTCAAGCAAACTAATAACATCATTTATTTCCATAATATCGCCTTTCTTTAACGTTACGTAACGTTTGAATGTTTTTTTAATAAAAAACATTATTTTCTTTTTTTACTTTGTTCTATTTTGTCAAGTATTTCTTTTGCAACAACCCCATCATAATACATACCTGTTTTTTCTTGAATATAGTCTGAGCAATCGTTCATAAGTTCAATAAGATCCTTTATGTATTTAACTTCTTTACCTGTATAATAAATAACATCGCCAGCATCATAATAAGATTCTTTATTAGCTTCTTCACATTCTACTTCCAGGAAGTAGTTTAGTAATAAAAGTATATCATTATAATCTTCTTTATTTTTAATGATTTCATTTATCTTACTATTTAGTTTCTTAGTTGCTACTTCATAACCATCCTTTTTCAAAGATTTTATAATCCATATTTTAGTTATAGTAGCGCCTTTTTTAGTATTTTTAAGCTTTTGTAATTCTAGTGTAACTTCATCAGGTGTAAAAATTACATAAGAAGGTTGAGCTTCAGCTTCTTCTGCTTTATTAAGTTTATTACTTACTTTTATATCATCAATAGTTTCATTGTTAGTTTTATCTTTTATTTCTTCCTTTGTAATATTCGAAAAGGATGATTGTTTTTGATTAATATCGTCTTCATTTGTTTTAGTAGTTGTAGAAACTTTACTTCTTTTTTTATTCTTTTTAGGTGATTTTTCTTTTGGGGTATCGTCAGTTATACCTCTTTTTATTCTTCTTATTAAATCATTTTGAGTATAAGCATATGAAATCATATTAGAAATAATTGTTCTAATGTCGTCTTTAAGCTCTTCAGGAGCATTTAAATTAAACTTTACGAATCTTTCTTCTTTTACAAAATTAATTTTATTTCCATATTTAAGGCCTTTAATAAACCTTTCAAAGTTCTTTATACTTATATCATAATCTTCAACCATTGTTTTGGTTTTATCTAAAACAAAAACCATACAATTTACTAAATTATTAAGCACGTTTTTAACAACGGTAGAACTTAAATCACCGACTTTTGATAATTCAATGTATACACTTAGTATTTCCACTACCGAATCAAAATCCCCTTTATCAGCTAATTCGCTAATAAATACCGTTTTGTCAACTGATTTAAGGCTAAGAGTTGGGCTTATTATTTTTATAAAATTAGGATGTTTTGCATTGCCGTCCATAAATAAAGTCATAAAATCTTTTATAACTTCTTTATTATTTTTATTATCATTAATTGTTAATATATAATTATATAAACTACGTTTTACTAGATTTGAATTATTTATATTATTACACATTTTTTTATACATAGATAATAAATTTCTATACTTATAAGATTTTTTCTTTATGGTTTCTAAGGCACTTTCATATTCATGTATCATATTATTTAATGATATTTCTTCAGATAATTTTGGTTTGTTATTATCATTTTTTTCTAACTTTTTATTATAATTATAAAACTTCTTGATTACATTATTTTTTTCGCCTTCTGTTAAATATTTTTCAATAACTTTTGTTTCTTCTTCAGAAAAAATTATACTACAATTATTAATAATAGATTTTTTCATCTTATCAATAACTTCTATACATAGACTCATATCGTCATCGAAAATTAATAAATCACTATAGCAACTTGCTATAGATTTTGCTATTTCAATAGCAAGATCAGTCATCTCATTTTTTTTCGAAGTATATTTACTTAAAATAGCATTTGCAATTATTTTATATAAGCGTCTAATAGAATTATAAATTTCTGTAGCTGTTATTTCTGCTGTATTTGTGAACTTTTTTTCTAAAAAAGAATCTTTAATAGCTATATTAAAATTTTCTATAAACTTTTCATTTTCTATAGCTATATTTAACACATTCGTAATAGCTGAATTTGGAGTATCCGATTTCAAAAGCATTTCAAAATCTTCCATGTTTACAAAAACAGAACCTTCCATACTTTTATCAACTTTACAAAATAAACTAAATGGTTCCATTTTTAATTTATTACTTTTACTTTTAGCAGTTATTTCTTCTAATATTTTGTCTAATGATCTAACAATTGCAGTTTGTTTACTGTTTAATTTAATATTATCCATACTAAAAACACCCCTTTTGTTTTTATGGTCAGCTATAATATCAAAAAAGAATAATTTTGTCAAATTGTTTTTTTCAAAGCATTAATTGATTTTATACTTTTAACTTTTGTAGCCTTATTAATATCAGTTGAATTTTGTATTTTTATTATTAATTTTTCTAATATTTCTTTATAATGTGTCCCTTGTACATAAGATAAATAATTAGCTGTTTTATTTTCAAAATCCTCTATTTTTATCGTGCCATTAGCAAGATTTGTTACTATTTCTAAATATAATTCTAAGCAAACCATATCTTCTTCTGTTAATTTAACACTAGCTTCTTCAAATACGGTTTCTTCTAATTGATTATTTTTTTCTTCTCTTTGCAACAACAATTCATTAATTTTTTCTTGTTGTAAACTTTTTGATTTTCTTATATTCTCATTATACTTGTCAATTATTTCTTTACTTAGTGTTTTTTTAATATTAACGTCTATTGGTATATCTATTTTTAAAATATTTTCTATTAAGATAAAATCTATTTCTTCTCTATTATTAATTAATTTTAAAATATTTTTAAATAATTTTTTAAGCCTAGAATATTTATCTAATTTTTCATCACTTAAAAATTTTGAATTTTTTATATATGAACAATAATGATCTAATATATCAACTGCTTGTTTTTTTGAAATTGTGCTAGAAGAATTATACCAATTACATAAAGTTGCATACAAATCACCTACATTATTGCATTCATATATTTGTTTACATAGCCAAATATTTTTAACCTCTATACATAAATTTTTATCAATAATTTCTTTTGCCATATCTTTTAGTTTTTCTAATGTTTTAACACATTTAAGCTTCGCAAGTTTAATATTTTCTCCTGGTATTAATTCATTTATCACCAAACCTTGAACTTCTTCGCTTGATTTAATCGTAATATAGAAAAAAAACTCAAAATCACGTTCTGTTAAGATAATATTTTGCAAATTATTTTTAGCTCTTTTAAGCTTCATCTCTAAAAATTCAATATCTTTTTTATCTTTTTTTAAATTAAAATGAGACTTTTTGGATGCATTTAAAAGATCATTAATTAATTTTTTTAAGCTATCTTCTTCAATGTCGCTACGATTATTATAATATACTTTTATATTCATGTTTTTCTCCTTTCAAAGTATTATGATATTATACTTATAATAATTAGAAAATCAAGTCAGTTTAGAAAAGACTTAACTGACTTGACTCCGGAAGTTCTTCAAAAATACCCATTATTTTCATTTTATCGGTAAGTGTTTGAGATACTTTACCTCTTACCTGCACATCTTCAATTGATATGTATTTTCCTTTTTCTCTTTCTTCTACGATTTTTTTAGCAACGGTATCACCTAGACCATCTATTGCGTTAAATGGTGCAACAATAGTATTATCATCTCTAACTTTCCAAACTGTTGCGTTACTTTCATATAATTTTGGTACTAAGAATTTTATTCCTCTTGCAGTTGCTTCTAGACATACTTTTAAACTTTCTAAAACTCCTAATTCCTTATTTGAAGCATCAAAACCTTTGTTTTGAATTTCAATTATCTTAGCTTTTATTGCATCATAACCCTTTGACATTATTTCAATATCAACGTCTGTTGCTTTTGAAGTAAGCCAAGAAGCATAGAAATATACTGGCATATGAACTTTATACCAAGCAATTCTAAACGCCGATATAACGTATGCTGCTGCGTGGGCCTTAGGGAACATGTACTTAATCTTCTCACATGAGTCAATAAACCATTCTGGTATATTAGCTTCTTCCATAGTTTTTTTATGTTCCTTCCAAGTTTCTGGATCTTTAGAAGCTCTTCCTTTACGAACAAATTCCATTATCTTAAATGCTTTTATTGGTTTTACACCATTATACATAAGATATACCATTATATCATCACGACATCCTATAACTTCTTTAAATGGAACTATATTGTTTTTAATTAGGTCTTGAGCGTTTCCTAACCAAACGTCAGTACCATGCGACAACCCAGATATTTTAATTAATTCCGCAAAAGTTTTAGGTTTTGTTTCACTAACCATTCCGATTGTAAATGGTGTACCAAACTCTGGTATTCCAAGGGTACCTGTTTTATTAAGTATTTGTTCATTAGTAACACCAAGAGCCTTTGTTGATGTAAATATACTCATGGTATCTTTATCATCTAATGGTACTTTTGTAATATCAGTACCGGTTAAATCTTGAATCATACGTAATTGGGTTGGGTCTGAATGTCCTAAAATATCTAGTTTAAGTACACATTCATCTATCGCATGATAATCAAAGTGTGTTGTTCTCCAAGGACTTGATGCATCTTCTGCTGGAAATTGAAAAGGTGTAAAATCAAATACCTTCATATAATCTGGTATAACAACTATACCACCTGGGTGCTGACCTGTTGTTCTTTTAACACCTGTACATCCAGCAGCTAATCTTTCAATTTCAGCAGGCCTTTTATTTATTCCTTTTTCTTCTAAATATCCTTTTACAAATCCATATGCGGTTTTTTCAGCAACCGTACCAATGGTACCTGCTCTAAATACGTTGTCAGGTCCAAATAAAACTTTTGTATATGCATGAGCAGATGCTTGGTTTAAATCACTAAAGTTAAGGTCGATGTCAGGAACCTTATCAGCATTGAATCCTAAAAAAGTCGCAAATGGCATATCTTGACCATCTTTATACATATAATTACCACATTTTGGACACTTCTTATCAGGAAGATCAAAACCACTAGAATACTGACTACCAAGTGCTTCCCCATTATCAAACTCAAATATACTATGTTGACAGTTAGTACATCTGTAATGGGCTGGAAGTGGATTTACTTCTGTTATACCCATCATTGTAGCAACAAACGATGATCCAACAGAACCACGGGATCCTACTAGGTATCCTTCATCATTAGAATGTTTAACAAGTCTTTGCGAAATTAAATATATTGGATCAAATCCTCCACCGATAATTCCACCAAGTTCCTTTGACACTTTCTTATCTAAAGCATCATCATCAAGTTCGCCTTCTTCTTCATCCAAATTATTTTTAAAATACGTTCTAAGTAAGTCTTTAACCGCATCAAATCCTTTTAATATAACATCATGTAGATTAGCAAATGTCTTGTTTTTTAATTCTTCTTCACTAATATTAGGATTATCTTTTTTTATGTTTTCCTCACATATTTTATATACAACGTTGCCATAAAGTTCCATTGCAATACGTTCTTCTATGTTATATGGTAATGGATCTCCATACCATTCTTTAGCCTTATTATAAACTAAATCGGTTACAACTCTTGGACAATCTAGATAACTTTTTCCATCATCTGATTTTACTCTTGGTGAAAATGGTATACCATGCGTATCAATAATAACTTCTATTTCTTCTACCATGTCAAGTATTTTATTAGTGTTAGTAACAACTATTTCGTAAGCTAAATCTTCACCTAAAAACGCAAAATTTTCTAGCATTTCATTAGTAGTTCTAAAATGTTGAGAAGGTATTTCTTTAATATCCTTCTTTGCAAGTGGGTGTCTTCCTCCACCAGGTACTTTTTGGTTAATTATTATTTCACGATATATTTTATCTTCTTTCTTAAAATGATGTACGTCACCTGTTGCAACAATCATCTTTCCAGCTTCTTTTGTTGATTCTACAACTTTTTTAATATGGGCTTTTAACTCATCTTCATTTTTAAAGTCTCCTAATTGTAATAAATGGTTATACACTTCAGGTGGCTGAACTTCTACGTAATCATAAAAATTAATTATGTTAGTAAGTTCTTGTCCTTCCTTACTTCTAGCTAAAGTAAATACTTCTGATTCATAACATCCACTACCAATTAATACTCCTTGTCTTAAACGTTCTACCTCACTTCTAAGTATTCTAGGAGTTTTATATATGTAAACTGTATTAGCCAGTGATATCATTTCAAATATGTTTTTTAAACCTTGTTTATTAACGGCTATAGCGTTAAAATGATACGTTCTACCAAACTTATGTATTTCATCTTTAGATACTAATCTATCTAAATCACTTATTTTTTCAAAATTTTGAGAATCTAATTTTAGAAGCATTTTATGAAATACGTGTGCTGTTCCTTCAGCATCATAATCAGCTCTATGGTGGGCATCTTCTTCCCAAGGAATATTATATCTTTTAACAAGAACAGATAAGCTGTGCCTTGCATAACCTTGATCTAACGTTCTAGATAACTCTAATGTATCAATTACGGTGTTTTTAAATTCGCCAAGATTATATTTTTTCATAGCCATACTAATAAAAGAAATATCAAACTTAGCATTGTGCGCTACCATAGGTAGGTCTCCAGCCCACTTTAAAAATCTTTTAGTGACAGCTTCTTCATCATCACAACCAGATACCATTGCGTCTGTTATTTGTGTTAATTCTGTTATTTTGTCTGGAATGTGTCTTTTTGGATCGATTAATTCATCAAATCTATCAATAATATCACCATTAGATATTTTAACAGCACCTATTTCAATCATTTGATCGCCACCAGCTGCATTAAAACCAGTTGTTTCCGTGTCAAATACAACGTAAGTGCTATCCATTAAAGAATCATCAGTTGGTCTTACTACGATATTAACAGTATCATCAACTAAAGTTAACTCAACTCCATATAATCCTTTAAAATGTTGTGATGGATCTTCTATTTTTTTATTATGTCCTTTAATAATTCCGTAAGCTACTGGAAAGGCTTGGCAGCCATTATGATCGGTTATCGCAACACCACGATATCCCATGTTAATAGCATTTGTAACAAGTTCACAGGTATGTTTACCTAAGTCCAATCTTGTTAATCCATCCATCTGACTCATCATCGTATGAGCATGAAGTTCTACCCTTTTTACTTTTGCATCATCAGTTACAACAACATCTTTTGAAGGTATTTTCATAACGTTCCTAATATTTAAAACTAAATCGTTTGCAAATGTATCTTGCTTAACATACCCATTTATCCTAAACCAACCTGATTTCATAGCTTTTGATACTTTTTTAAACGAATCAGCATCTTTAGTAAAATACTTAGCATATATACTATCGGTATTATCACTTATTTTAAACGTAAGAATCTTAAAAGAACTTTTACTTGATTCAAACTCTTCAACACCAAACACGTAAGCTTCAACGGTAACATTTCCTTCTTCGGCAATTATATCATTTATCCTAGTGATATTACCTTCCTTTATTTCATCACCAACAATTATTGGATTATCTTTTTTAGGAACATCAGATACCTCTTTTTTTATAGCTTCTTCTAATTCTTTTTTAACCGTAATTGCATTTTCTTCATTTACCAAAATCTCTATTTTAACATCACTATACCCTATTTGATTATAATATTTTATTATGCTGGTGATATTATTTTTTAGAATGTTCTCCTCAGCAATGTTGTCTACCTCAATAACTATCTTTTTACCTTCAGATGTAACTTTCTTTTCTTTAAATAACTCTTTCATAGGTTTCGTTAAAGTACTGTTTTCAATTGCTTTATCATAATAATTTGTTATATTATCATAACTAATATTATTAACTACAAACTCTGCTTTAATTGAGTTCATATCAGGAAAACCATCTTTTATATTTTCATTTATAAAGGATAAAACATCATCATTAAGAATATTTTCTATTTGAATTACAAAAACACCGTTTTTTCTAGATGAGTCCATTTTTAATTTTAAAATTTTACCATTATTAAAATATTTATAATATTCCAAAGGAAGTTTAATTCTTTCTAAAAAAAGTTTTAATTTATCATGCATAATATCACCTTACTTCAAACAATTTATATTATAACATTTTATTGTTTTATAATAAAGAAAAAAAACAACTTTATAAGTTGCTTTTTAGATATTATTTTTAATAAACATTGCTAAAGTATAAGTATATTCTTTACTTTTTACCAAAAGTTTCTAAACTTGTTACATTATAATAATATTTAGCAAAATCCAATTATTCTATAATTAATTCTGATAAGCCTTTTAATTCATATCCTTTCCTAGTAATAGAATTTATAATAATATTAAATTCATTAATATCAAATGTATTAAGATTATATGAAATTATACTACCATTTTCTAAACTACTTTTTAACTTAGAGATACTAGGATTATTTATAGTAGGAATTAACGAATACATTCTTTTTTTATCGCATACTTTCTTATAATCAGTATTTTTATTTTCATTAAGACAAAATAAAGAATCTTTTAAAGTGATACTCTCAATTAAATTATTTGTAATATTTATAGTATCTTTTTTATATTTACCATCATAACCTAAATTATAAATTTCAGAATCTAAGTTATTTATGGCAAAACCAATATCTATATTTTCTTCTAAAAATTTACCATCAACAAAAAAATTAACTACTGTATTATTAGAAGCAATTAAAGATAATAAACCATCTAAATTATCATTACTGTCTAATTTAAATATCAAATACACGTATTTATTTTTATTATTACCTTTCTTAATATAATAATCAAATGAATTTGTTATACTAGTGTTTGGTAATGTCTTGTCATATTCAATTTTATCTTTATCAAACACATTTTCATCTTTCATATTTTTATAAGATCGATTCTCGTTTACTTCCAGTCCAGAAATTCCAAGTATTATTTCATCATCATTTATAATCGGTTCTATTGGATTTACCCTGTTTTTTTCTTTATACTTAATAATTTCTTTCATTACTGGATTACTTTTTTTAGCTTCACTAAATACTTTATCAGTGTAAATGAAACTAAGGACTAATAAAAATAATATAGATAATAACTTACCTAGTGTTTTAAACATTTTATCACCTAATAAATGATATGTTTAACCATTTAATAACATACCATTATTTTATGCAATAAAAGAAACCAATAAGGTTTCTAATTATTTTTATATGCCGCCTCTGGCTTTAAAAGATAAGTATTAGAAATATATGTATTATCTTCACTTATGCTCCAATTTTCCAACTTATAATGTTCAATGTTATCTGCGTATATTTTAAAAGTAACACTTGAAATTTTACTTAAATTAGGAATGGTTATTTTTCCTTCTTCATCTATTTTTATATCTTTTAGTTTTATTATCTTGTTTAAATCAGTATAACTAACTTTTACATTTATTTTTATAGGAGTATTGATTATAAAAGTTCTAGGATCATCCTTATTAGTATTAATTATAATCTTCTCATTTTTGTTCTTAGCATTTTTTAATTCATCATTTGATATAGGGCTATAATATCCCTTTACGGTAAATATTTTATAAGCATACTTAGATGAGGAATCTTCAGAATCCATAAATTTCCAAGTTGCTGGAGCAAATGATTTTTGAATTTTAGAACTATTTATAATCTGTATTTTTATTTTCCATGTAACGTTTTTATTGCATACGGATTTTATATTTACCTTAAACGATTTAGTACCTTTCTTAATGGTTTTGCTTTTTTCTTCTATCCATTCATTATCTATCAATTTATATATTGTATATTTATAACTTCCTTGATAACTTTCTACCAAAGAAGAAGGCTTTATTTCCAATACGTAATCACTTTTATCATAATACTCGTTAACATAAAATCCATTCTTGTTTTCTATTGCTCCAAATATTTTTTCAAAGGTAGCAGAATAAAGAAGTTTCAAAGGAGATTCACCTTTTATTACACCAACGAAAGAAATGGAAAGTATTATACAAATAGCAAAGCAAACGCATATTGAAATCCTAGCTTTATTTAATATACTATTATCAGCAAGTTTTGGTCTTCCTACCTTATTCTTACCCTCATCACTTAATAACCATTCTTTCATGTTAACACCTTCTTATTTTTTGTAATCAAGTATCTTCTTATGTATTCCAGGTTCAACCATATCAAGGGTTGAAATACTAAGTTCTAAGGATTTTTTATACTCACCCTTAAAAAATAGTTTTTCTGCTTTTACAAGTCCATCATTTATTACCATCTTAGACGATCTATACCTATTTCCATACACTATTGCATACTCAGATAATAATGCAGCTTTTACCATTTCAGCAGTTGTATTATGTAGTTTAAACACAAGGTCTCTTGCCGTATCAACACGTACGTTTAAAGTATCTATATCAAGTGGCTTTTTTGATAATTCCTTTTGTATTTCTTTTATCGCATCAGAAGCTTCGGATAACTCAGTATAATAAATATCTGGTATTATAGGTAATCTATTTTTTCTTATTTGATACTTAGATTGCTTTAATAACACCTTAATATCTTCTAGTTGTCCTTTAGCTCGTTCTTCATCATCTTTTAAATTACTTACCTTCTGTAAAAATCCATTTAATCTTTCGTGCATTTTAGTTAGTTTAAGCATTATAATTTCAAGTTCAGCATTTAATTTAGAAAAAGGAAAACTATGATTTTTCTCTAAGTTTTTAAGTTTATCATAATCTTTTTCTATTTCATAAAATTCTTTTTTTAAAAGCCTAATATTATCAAGTGTTTCATCCGTTAAATTATAACGTTTCTTCATCTCTGGTAGTTTAGTTTCAATAGCGTCTAACACTTTAATAACATGATTTTTCTTTTTATCGAAACTAACTAATCCTTCTTCATAATATTTTCTAGTTAATTTTTCAGTTTCAAAATCATTAAACAGCGAATCATAATATTCTAATATAGTTTTTAATTCAAAAGATACATCTTCTAAATTAAGAACCCTAACACGGTCAAATATAGCATTTACTTTCTTTTCAGTTTCAACGATGTTATACTCAACGTTTAAATAGTCAAGTTGATACCCTTCTCTAGTAAGCTTTATATATTCTGATGATACATCTTCTGTTCTTTTTGGAATAAGATTTTTACCCATAAGCATGATTTCGGGAATTTCATCAATTATTATCGTCATATGATCTAACATTTCAGTTAAACCTTTAACAACATATATAACTTCTTCATAATCTTTTTTTTCCATTACTTGTTCAAACTCTTCAAAACGTTTTTCTATAGTTTCAAATTGTAATTCTATAGTCTTAACAGTCTCCTCATAATCTGGTTTTGTATCTATGAATTTTTTCTTTAATTTTCTATATAACGATTTAAGCTTTATAACGGTAGACCGATTCCTCTCCTCACTTAAAGTTATTTCTTTTATTTCTGATATTATTCCTTTTATCTTCGTTCTTATTTCATATAATTTTATTTCTACTTCTGATATTTTTGAATATACCTCTTTTGACTTACTCTTATCTATTAAAAAGTCTACTTCAATTATCATATCGTTAATGTAAGGTATTGTCTCATTTTCAATTATTTCAAACTTTAACTTCCAGGTTTTATAACGTTCTTCTAATTTTGAATTATTTTTAACAAGTGCTTCAACTTTTGATAACTCATTTAATACTGGTACGTTAATAAGTAAGTTTTTTTCTTTTTCTAATTTATCTAGCTCATTAATTAATCTTTTTTTTCTCTTACTTTTAATGATAAATATTATCAAAAAAATAATAATCACTAATATTACAATAACTGTTCCAATATATAATCCCTTTGTCATAACTTCCTCCTATGACCTACTATATGAATATTTTATCACAATTTATCGTAAATTGCACTTAAAAATCATAAAAATAAAAGAATGAATAAAATAACTTCATTCGCCTTATTTTTATTTAAAATTAATAGTTTAGTTAATGATAGCTGTTTTATAATAAAAAATATAATTATCAGGTATTTAAGCCATTTTCTTGACTTATTGCATATAATTAGTTATAATTACTAGCGTGTAAACTTTAAAGCAGCACTTTTTTGAATTTAATAACGTGTTTGTTTGCATTTGTTATATTAGTAATCTTTATTAGCTGCAAAGACGAACATATTAAAACAAACTCCCTATTAAATGGCAATAAGTCCTTTAGTTTACAAAAACAAAAAGGAGGAATGAATTATGTCAAGATATACAGGTCCAATGTATAAAAAAAGTCGTCACTTAGGCTTCTCATTACTTGAAACTGGAAAAGAACTTGTTAAAAGACCATATGGTCCAGGACAACACGGAAATGATAAAAGACGTGGTAAAGCTTCTGAATACAAGCTTCAATTAATGGAAAAACAAAAAGTTAGATTAATGTATGGTGTTAATGAAAAACAATTTAGATTAACATTTGAAAAAGCAGCTAAAATGAAAGGTATTCAAGGTGAAAACTTTCTAAAATTGTTAGAAAGTAGATTAGATAATGTTGTTTACCGTATGGGAATTGCTTCTACTAGAAGAGCTGCTAGACAAGTAGTTAACCATGGTCATATTACTGTTAATGGTACTAAAGTTGACATTCCATCATACCAAGTTAAACCTGGTGATGTAATTGCAGTTAAAGAATCTTCAAAAGATCATAAGGCTATTTTAGAATCTTTAGAAAAAGTTACTAAAACAGTTGAATACGTTGAATTTGATAAAAAGAAATTATCTGGTACTTACGTACGTATGCCTGAAAGAAGCGAATTATCAGCTGATATTAAAGAATCAATGATTGTTGAATTCTACAATAAATAAGACCTTAAGGTCTTATTTTTATTTTTTCAAAAAAATCAAGAGTATTTCTCTTGATCTTTTTTAATTATCTTCTAAGTTTATTAATTAAATTATTATATTTAAGTAACGATATTAATGATACAAAGCCTATAAATATAAGTATAAATATAATTGGCATTTGTATAATACCATATGTAAATGAAACAGTATCAACTAAAGCAGAATAAACAAGGTCATATACTAACGTTGTATTAAATATTGTTAATATTAAACTATCATTAAGCGTATCAGTATAAGATGAATGTTTTCCAGTATTAATATTATATATCAAAGTACTAATAACACCTGTTATAATGGCTATGTTAAAACTTGTCTTATTAATTAAGGAAAAATTATTTAAAATAATTATAAGACTAAGAATACTAATAATTAATAAAACAAGCATTAATATACAATGATGTGGCTTTATTTGCTTAATTACTAATATTTCATTTTGATTACTCTTCTTATTTTCTTTTTTATTATTAATAAGTTCATTTAACGTTGAAGTACCCTCTTTTTCTTTATCCAACGTTTTTAATACTTCATCAGATTTTAAATTTGTATTTTTACTAACTAAATATGTGAAAGCAGCTATATTATTAGAATTTAAATTACTTATTATATTTTCAGCTATTTTTTCTTCATTATCAGCTATTATATCAGTAATATTATTGTTAAAATCTTTTGGAATTTTTAAAATATTATCTTTTTTCTTAAGTTTAAAAGATTCTATAGACATCTTTTTATTTTCAATTTCTTTTTTTAACTCTTTTATTTTAGTATATGATTTTATAACATTTTTCTTAAATATTATTTTTTCAGATAATAATTTTTCTTTTTTTAAGAAATTCATACTGATAAAAGAATATATAACTATAAGACCATAAATACCAAAAGGAATTGTTATTAATAAAAGATAATTTTTAAATATTAAATTATATATTAAACAAAATAGAAGAAATACTCCTTTAATAAAATCGTAGGTGTTTGTTATTCTTTTACCACTTAAGTTATACTTTTTAGATGATGCTATACTACTATTTATACTCGTAATTATATTGTTATATATCTTTATAAGAAGTTCATTTGAAACTATATCTTTTTTTAGCTTCTTTAAGTTTTCAACTTCATAGCAATCATCTAAATAACGTTCGAAATTATTTTTTAGTTTATCTTTTTCAGATTTATTTGATAAAGCATATGCTTTATCAAATATCTCTTTTAGTTTCTTTATATCACTATCAGATAAATATTTCTTATAATAATTAGTTTTAGATTCGATTATCCCAATATATCCAAGTTTATTTTTTGGATAGCTCTTGACCATTTCAGTATATATATCAAGTGCCGAGAGATAATCTTCCTCCTCCAATTTTAATTTAGCTTCTTCATTTAAAAACTTTAAAGTTCTTTTTTTCATACTTCTCTTCCTTAAAATTCTATTTCTTTTTTAACATATGCAATAACTTCTGATACTGGTAATGTAATTTGTTCCATTGTATCTCTATTTCTTATTGTAACAGTTCCGTTATTTATTGTTTCATCATCTATTGTTACACAAAAAGGTGTTCCAATAACGTCTTGTCTTCTATATCTTTTACCTATTGAACCTGTTTCATCATAGGTAGTCATAAAGTTTTTAGCAAATAATTTGTATAATTCTTCTGCTTTTTGTTTATGATACTTCTTAACTAATGGAAGTACTGCAACTTTGTAAGGTGCTATTGCTGGGTGAAAATGCATAACTTCTCTAGTATCATTTTCTAATTTTTCTTCCTCGTATGCCTCACATAAAAGTGCAAGTGTTAGTCTATCTGCACCTATCGAATATTCAATTACATTTGGAATGAATTTTTCATTAGTTTCAGGGTCTTGATACTCTAATTTTTTACCAGAAAATTCACTATGTCTTGATAAATCCCAAGTGCCTCTGTGATGAATACCATTTAACTCTTCCCATCCAATTGGAAATTTATATTGAATATCACATGCTGCTTTAGCATAATGAGCTAATTTGTCATGGTCATGAAATCTTAACTTATTTTTATCTAAACCTAAATCTATTATAAATTCAAGTGCTTTTTTCTTATAATCATCAAAGAAAGTCATACCATCTTTTTCGTGACAGAATTTTTGCAATTCCATCTGCTCAAATTCTATTGTTCTAAATAAGAAATTACCTGGTGTTATTTCATTTCTAAATGACTTACCTATTTGTGCAATTGCAAAAGGTACTTTTGCACGAGATGTTCTAAGTACGTTTGCATAGTTTACGTACTCTCCTTGACAAGTTTCTGGTCTTAAGTAAACCGCATCTTTATTACCTTCTACAGTACCACGAGATGTTTCAAACATTAATTTAAATTGCTTTATTTCTGACCATTCAAAACCTCCGCAGTTAGGACATACAATATGATTATCACTAATGTATTTTTCCATTTCCTCATTTGAAAAAGCTTCTGCTGCAACTTCTCCATTAGAATATTCTTCAATTAAGTTATCTGCCCTAAATCTTTGTTTACATTTTTTACAATCCATTTTAGGATCACTAAAAGATTGAACGTGACCTGAAGCTTCCCAAACTCTTGGATTCATAAGGATTGCGGCATCAACACCATAAGTATTCATATCTTCTTGAACGAATCTCTTCCACCAAGCTTTTTTAATATTATTTTTAAGTTCAACACCTACTGGGCCAAAGTCCCACGTATTTGCAAATCCATCATATATTTCACTTCCTGGAAATACAAATCCATATTGTTTGCATAAATTAACTATTTTTTCCATACTATTATTCATTTTATTCCTCCTTAATAAAAAACTCCTAGAAAAATATAGGGGTGATACTAAGTACCACGGTTCCACCCTATTTATTCCTAGAAGAATCGCTTCGTTTTATACTGCTGATGGGTTTCCAAGCCCGTCATCACACCTTTATATATGAGTATTATATCATAAATTATCTAAACTTTTCAAAAAATTTTTACTTTTTAAATAAAGCCCTGTATACCTATCATAATAATCATCTAAAAAAGTATTTATTTCTCTTTTAACAGTACTTGATACATCTAACTTTGATATTTTAGATATATCAACGTATTCTAATAATCTTATTAATTTTATTGTCTTCTCACTTACAATATATTCATTCAAAGAGTGATCTTTACATAAAAAGCCACCTTTATAAGCTGATACTGTAACAACATTTTCCTTACCACAGACAACGCACCCATTAAGTTTAGGAGAAACACCTAAGAAAGATAAATATTTAAGTTCCAATATGTTTGTTATAACAGCTGGATCGAAACCATCTTCTATCTTTAAAATCGCACTTAAATATATATCATATATCCTATTATCATCACTTTGCTTTATAATACCACTAGTTAGCTCAGACAAAAAGTTTAAATACGATACTTTTTTTATGTCCTTTTTTATATTTCTTAATGGATTTATAACGTCTGCACCTATTAAAATAGATATTTTGTCTTCTTTGTAACTAATATTAAAATTAGCATAGCAAAACCTTTCCGAAACACTTCTAAGAGGGCTTTTTAGCCTTTTTGCACCTTTAGATAATACTCCTATTAAACCTTTATCCTTTGTTATAATATTAAGTATTTTACTAGTTTCGCCATAAGGCTTTTCATCAATTATTATTCCTTCAACTTCTATTATCTCCAAGGGTATCAGTCTTCCCTTCTAACATTTCTTTATATTTTAAATAATATTCTAACTTTCCAGTTTGTTTAAACAAGTTCCATATATCTTTTATATTCATATCAATCACCTTCTAATTATATATTGGTGATGATATTTATTTTTTATTCATTTAAATCATAAAAACCTAATTCTCTTAAATACTTTTCTTTATTTCTCCAGTTTTTAATAGTTTTAACATATAGTTCTAAAAATATTTTTTTACCAATCATATCTTCAATATCACTTCTTGCTTTAGAACCAATTTCTTTAAGCATGGCACCTTGTTTTCCAATTATAATACTTTTTAAAGAATCTCTTTCTACTATTATAGTAGCATTAATTATTACTTTATCTTTTTTATCAACGTATTTTTCAACCACACACGTAACAGCGTGTGGAACTTCTTCTTTAGTTAATCTTAAAACTTTTTCCCTAATTAATTCTGCTATTCTAAATTCAAGCGTGGTATTAGTTAAATCTTCGTCAGGAAAATATTTTACATTATCAGGCAAATATCCTTTTAAAGCTTTGATAAGTTCACCTATATTTTTTTCTTTTAAAGCTGATAATGGAATTATTTCTTTAAAATCATATAAATCCTTATATTCCATTATTAGTTTTATAAGAGCCTCATTATTTATCTTATCTACTTTATTTAAAATTAAAAAGGTAGGTTTATTGGCTTCCTTAATCTTTTCTAATACGAAATTATCTCCCTTACCAAAAGGCATAGTTACATCCATTAAAAATAGTATTATATCAACATCATCTATTGAATAATATGCTTCTTCATTTAGTCTCTGCCCAAGTTTATGCTTAGGTTTATGAATCCCCGGAGTATCTACAAATACTATTTGAGTATCTTCGTCATTATATATTCCTTGAATCATATTTCTTGTCGTTTGAGCTTTATTAGATGTAATAGCTATCTTATGTCCAACAAGCGAATTTATTAATGTTGATTTACCTACGTTTGGTCTTCCTACTAAACTTACAAATCCTGACTTCATAATAATCTCCTCAACTTAAGTAATTATATCATAAAAAAGGACTATTTTATGATAGTTCCTTTATTTTTTCCCTCTAATACTTGTTTTAAATCATTTTCACTGTTTATATTTACTACGATTATTGGAATGTTATTATCCATACACATCGTAGTAGATGTTGAATCCATTACTTTTAATTTTTGATTTAATACATCTAAATATGATATTTCATCATATTTTTTAGCATCATTATACTTATTAGGATCTTTATCATATACGCCATCCACGTTAGTTGCTTTTATAAGTGCATCAGCATGTATTTCAGCCGCTCTTAAGGCAGCTGCTGTATCAGTTGAGAAAAATGGCGATCCTGTTCCACAACCAAATATTACTATTCTATCTTTATCTAAATGTTTATAAGTTCTACCTTTTATATAAAATTCAGCAATTTGTCTCATTTCAATAGCGGTTAACACCCTTGATTCTACTCCTAATTGTCTAAATGTATCATTAATTGTAAGTGCATTCATACTAGTTGCAAGCATACCTATGTAATCTGCGGTAACACGGTCAAATTCCTCGTTTTGTCTTCCTCTCCAAAAGTTACCTCCACCTACTACTATTCCTATTTGAATACCCATATCATGGACTTCTTTAATTTTTTTGCAAATGTCTAAAACAGTGTCATAACATACACCTGTTTTTTTAGAACCAGCAAGTGCTTCTCCACTTAATTTAATTAATACTCTTTTGTATTTTAATTTCATAAAACCTCCTATTTTATATAAAAAGATATGTTTTTAATCATCTATCTTTTCAATTCTAATTACTTTTTTGCTTTCTAAATACTGCAAAACAGTCTTTTTATCATTGTATGGAATCCTTTTATTATCCTTTACAATCATAACTTCTTCGTGACCTTTACCTAAAATAAGCAAAATATCACCTGCGTTTAGCATATTTATTCCCATTATAATTGCCTTTTTTCGATCTAGTTCAATCGTATAGTTATTGTTTGCAGCGCCAGGTATCATATCAGCGACTATCTGATTAGGATCTTCATTATGAACATCATCACACGTAACTATTGTATAATCACATGAACTAGTTACCTTCCTCATCATTATTGGTCTTTTTGTTCTATCACGATCTCCAGTACATCCAAATACGGTATATATTTTTCCATCACAAACTTCTTTAACCGTTGTAATAACATTTTCAACCGCATCAGGAGTATGAGCATAATCAACTATGATACGACTATTTTTGTATTCTATCATATCCATTCTACCAGCAGGAGAAGAAATATGAGTTAAAACTTCTGAAATAGAATAATAAGTAAAACCTAATTCGTATAAAATAATAATCGTTACTAAAACATTATATATATTATATTTACCAATTAATGGCACTTTAATATTTTGCTTAACATCATCTGAAACAAATGTAAAACTAGTACCTAATATACTCATTTGATAGTCAGTTGCTCTATAATCGCCACCTGTAAAACCATATGTAATATTAGTATTATATGGAAGCATAAACATCTCTTTATTTGGATCATCGTAATTAATGATTGCCTTGCCTCCTGGCCTTATCATATTAAATAACATTTGTTTACATTTAGCATAACTTTCCATAGTACCATGGATGTTTAAATGATCTTGAGTTAAATTTGTAAAAATAGCATATAAAAATGGTACATTTTGTAATCTTTTATGAAGAAGTCCTTCACTTGAAGCCTCTATTACAGCATATCTATAACCTTCATCATAAGCATTAATTAGCATATCATAAATCTCAGTTACTTCTGGAGTAGTATTAGGCATATCAAACACTTTTTTATCAGTAAAGTAACCTACCGTACCTATATAGCAACATTTCTTTTCTAATTTATTTAATGCATCATAAATAAGGTATGCTGCTGTTGATTTACCATTAGTACCAGTAATACCAATAATTGTCATTTCATCTAAATATTTATTATAATTTTCTTTTAAATAATTATTTAAATATTCTCTAGAATTAGGGACTATTTCATATGGTACGTTATACTCTCCTTCTTCGGCGATTATCTTACTTGCACCATTTTCTATTGCTTTTGGTATAAAGTCATGACCATCACCAACAATACCACGAAGTGCAACAAATATATCCCCTGGTTTAACTTTTCTTGAGTCTGTTTTTATATTAATCATTTGTAATCACCATTTTTCTAATCTATTAACATTATATAATATATTTGAAAAACCATCAATAATCATTTATAATTAAATTGGTGATTTTACATGTATACAATAAAAGAAAACATAAATAACGAAATAATAATTAATAAATCTAGATTTATTACGTATATTTATAAAATAGATAGTGAAGAAGAAGTAAAAAGTATATTAAGTAACATAAAAAAAGAATATAAAGATGCTACACACTATTGTTATTCGTATACACTTGGAAATATAAAACGCTTTGATGACGATGGTGAGCCCTCTCATACCGCTGGTATGCCAATCTTAAACGTTTTAGAAAATAAAAAATTAGACAATGTTCTAGCAGTTGTAATAAGGTATTTTGGTGGTATTAAATTAGGTGCTGGAGGTCTTGTTAGAGCCTATTCTAATGCTGTTAGTGAAGCAATAAATAAAAGCACTATAATACCTATTTTAAAAGAATATAAAGTTAGAATTGAATTTAATTATACCGATATTGATAATATTAATTATTATCTAAAAAATTATAAAATAACATATAAAGAATTTGATTACAATGTAATTTATGAATTCATATATGAAGAAAATAACTACCCTAACGACATTGATTCATTTATAATAAAAAAGAAACTAATAACATAATAAAATTAGTTTCCTTTTTTTGGATTTAAATATTCTTTTATGTAATAATCTGCATCATAGGGAGAATCTTTTCCTACACAAAGTTTTTTTGCCTTATCTTTGGAAGCTTCTTGTAGGTCACATCCACAGTCATTATATTCAACATTATTTAATTCTATATAAAATTTTCGTTTAATATTATCATTATCACATTTAGTATATTTGATTTTGGTCTCTTCGCCATAAGTATATTTATCATAAGTATCAATTTCGGTATACCCTCCGGTTACTAAATCTTTTAGTTTTACATCTTGTGCCATTTCATCAGGGTTCTCTGTTTCATACCTTTTTGCACCTGTTAAAATACCGTTTATCTCATTTCTAAAATTATTAACATCTTGCTGTTTCTTTACGTTAATTACTGCTATTGCAGTTATCGATGACAATATACCTAATATTATAACAACTGCTAGTAGTTCTACTAAAGTATAACCTCTTTTATTTTTCATAATATCCCTCCTATTTTTTCTTTCTAGTGCCTAATAATTTATTATTTTCTTCTAAGGTTTCAATAATTTCTTTAGATACTAAATTTGTATCTAGCATATTTTCTACTATATCTTTATTTACTTTTTTATAACCTTTATTAGTGTTATCCTTTTTGTTAATTCTATTAATGATATAAGTTTGATTGTTATATAAATTTCTATTAGCTTTTGATAAAATAGGCGTTTTAGTCATAACCATGTTAGATATTTTTGAATCAAATAAAATTTTTAGGTTAAGAAATGGTATTAATAATATTAAAATAGCATTAAAAACAAGTGTAAAAACTAAAGGAACAGAAAAAATAGAACCAAACACCTTACCTATAATACTAACATTTATCATGCTATCAGTTATCTTTTCTTTTATTTTAAACTTTACGGATAAACTTTCAATAAGCGTTAAAATAATTGCAAAAATAAGTATGTATAAAATTATTTTCCAAACTATTATGTTTACTGACTTTAAACCTTCTGTCTTTCCAGAAAAATTAAAGAAAGGTAAAAATTTATATAGTACACCAAACATAATGTCACTTAGTTTTCCGGCAATTAATGTTGTTATTAATAATACTATAAAATTACTAATCATCTTTAAAAAGCCACTTTGCCACCCGGAATATATTCCATAAATAAAAAATAAAATTATAATTAAATCTATTACTCCCATATTTATTCTCCTTACTGTTTTTATTATATAATATTTTTCATTAAAAATATACATATCAATTTACTATTTACATTTAGTTGTCTATGTTATTTTAAATGAAATATTTTTATGTTAAAATAAGTAAAAAGGAAGTGAATTTATGGTAGTAGTATTTAAAGTAAGTGACAATACAAAAGATGAAATGATTAAGTATTATGAAGATAAAAAAAGAGATAAAACTCCACCATATGCTATATTTCAAGCAGAAGAAGGCGGAACAATAATTACCCTTTACGAATCAAGGAAAGTTATGTTTCAAGGAATTAGTGCTGACGTTGATGCAAACATGTGGCGAGATATGGAGATGCATCTAAATGGTAAAGCTCCCGAAGAATCCAAAAAGAAAGAAAAAGAAAAAAAGAATGATAAGGAACTTTATGAAGAAAGAAAAAAATACTATTATATTAATTCAATTGGGTCTGATGAAGTTGGTACTGGAGATTACTTTGGACCGGTAGTAGTAACTGCTACGTTTGTTTCAAAAGACAACATTGATTTTTTAGAAGAACTTGGTGTTAGAGATTCTAAAAAACTAACCGATACTAAGATATTAGAAATAGTACCAAAAATAATAAAAAAAATACCTTATGAAACTTTGGTATATACAAACGAAGAATATAATAAATATCCAGAATATAACATGAATAAAATAAAAGCAATCTTGCATAATAAAGCGTTACTTTCTCTAATGAAGAAAGATAATTATAATTATGATAAAGTTGTAGTGGATCAGTTTTGTTATCCTAAAAATTACTTCGGATATTTAAAAGGATCAAATAATGTATTTAGAAAGATAGATTTCACAACCAAAGCTGAAGATAAATGTTTATCAGTTGCATGTGGCTCATTAATTAGTAGATATATATTTATAAAAGAAATGGAAAAAATATCAAATATGGTTGGAAAACAAGTACCTAAAGGTGCAGGAGTTTTGGTTGATGAATTTGGTAAAACTTTAGTTAAAGAAAAAGGTAAAGATATATTAAATAAAATAGCTAAACTTAACTTTAAAAACACGGAAAAGATATTAAAAGAGGAAACTATATAAGTTCCCTTTTTTAATTACCATGATTAACCCTCGTCCATTTTACTTCTTTAGAGGTTAAGGCTTTAATTGCACAAGGAACATAGCTGATCATAAATATAGGATTTATAATCATAGCTTTTATCCTAGACTTAAAGCTTAAATCTATTTTTTTACCTTCTATCATAAGAATAACAAAAGTCATAACCACCATCGTTAGATATATAATTAATAAGAAAACAATAAGTTCTAAAAGATAGAATTTCCAAGCTTTATCATTAATAAAAAAATAATATGATGTAAAAAACACTAAAGATAAAAACCAAGTAACAAGGCCTACAACCATAAATATAAATGGTATTATTCCAATTGATTCATCTATTTTAGAACCATTGTTAAGATTATTTTTATCCAAGGATTTAAGAATCTTTTTTGTATACATTTTTCTTACATCAAAATAACCTCTTATCCATCTTATTCTTTGATTTATAGTATCCTTAAATCTAAGTGGTTGTTCATCATAAAAAACTGAATCTATATTATAATAAGTAGTTAAATTTTTTAAAGTAGCATATGAACTTAGTTCATAATCTTCAGTTAAAGAATGAAATGGATAACCTTGCCATTTTTCTATTAAATCGCCCCTTATGTAAAAACCTGTTCCAGAAAATGTTATGTTTTTTGTTTTCTTATTTTTTTTATCATTAAACACCGTATTTACAAGTGAAAAAGTAAGTGCAGAACAAGCTGCTATGACACTTTTATTTCCGTTTTTACAATTTCTATAACCAGAAGCCAAATCATAACCTTTATCATATACTGGTAACATATTTTTTAAATAATTTTTATCTAAAACGTTATCAGCATCAAAGATAAAGTATGCATCGTAGTGTTTATTTTTACTTAAAATAAATTTAACCGCTTCATCTAGTGCATACCCTTTTCTTTGTAGTTCTAAATACCTTCTTATAACAACTGTTGCGCCATACCTTTTACATATATTAACTGTTTCATCATTCTTTGATTCAACTATTACATATACATCTTTCATATTTACCATAATCGTTTGATTTTTTATACTTACAAGTAGGTCTTCAATTACCTTAGATTCATACCTCGCCGGAATAAGAAAACAAAAATTATGATTATTATTGTTTTCCCTAGGAAAATTATTGTTTTTTCTTGAAATAAACTTTGTTATTAAAAGCATTATAAGACCTATAAATATAAATCCCAAACTAATAATTCTAAATACTATCATAAATCATTTCCCTCTACATAAAATACGCTAAAATGGTAAGAACCACAATTAATATAACCGCCGCAATAAAGCCATTTACCTTTTCAAACCTAGATGATTTATACTTTATCCCAAGTGCATTTGATATTATTATACCACCAATTAATCCACCAATATGTGCATATATATTAATCGCAGGTATCATAAAACTAAAAACTAAATTTATGATTATTACTGGCAATATTTCTCTTTTTAATGCTTCTCCCATATATGTCCTTTGATTCAAAGAAAAATATAAAATTGCACCCATAAGTCCAAATATAGCACCAGATGCTCCAGCGGAAATCGTTTTTTCGTCCATAAGTATTACCGAAAGTAAATTTCCAACAATACCGCTAAAAATAAAAATTATAAATGTTTTTAAATGTCCATAAAAATTTTCCGTTTGTTTTCCTAATATTGAAAGTGAATATATATTCATTATTAAATGAATAAATCCAATATGCAAAAACATACTGCTTATTATTCTTAAGAAAGACCCATCTTTAACTAACCCACCAAATTTAAATAATGTGTAGGTATCAGTTGAGCCATTTCCCATTACACTCATAAGTATAAATATAAATATCATTATCCAAATTAGCGCATTAGTAACAATTGGTTTTTTTTCGCGAAATAAATCATTTATTTTTTCAGTCTGATCTAAGTTTTTTCTTAATATATCACTATTTATTTTTTCATATAACTTAGCGCCTTGC
This sequence comes from uncultured Bacilli bacterium, assembly GCA_947589535.1. Lineage (GTDB taxonomy): Bacteria > Bacillota_I > Bacilli_A > RF39 > UBA660 > Aphodocola. The sequence continues at coordinate 30,671 of CANQAS010000007.1, forward strand.
TCCGTGAATACTAATTTTTTATCAATATCCGGAAAAAATTTTTTTAAATCTTTATTTTCTTTAATGTAATCTTCAGAATTAGCATTAACCATAAAATTATTTTTAGTACTTTCTAATTCTATATCCTCATTAATATCTAAATATAAAGTCATAACTTTCATTTTTAAAGTAAAAGTCTTTAATTTGATTTGCCTTGTCATTCTCTCTACTTTAAAATTATCAAAGTCTAATTGTTCTTTATTATGTATATATCCCAAAACCAATCTTACTATTCTATACTCACTATCCATGTTTTCTAACCATATTTCATTTTGAATACCATGAACAATAACCGGATTATAATTTTTTTCAGTTATAAAATAATGTAAAAATTTCATAACCAATAAATCTCGTTTTTCACTAGTTACCATATAACCCTCCTATTAATTTTATATCATACCCATTATAACAAAAAAGCTAGCATTTTCAAATACTAGCCTAATTTATTTTTCATTTCTATACATTTCTACTATATCATTAAATTCTTTAGGAGGTTCACACTTAAAAGACATACTTTTACCAGTTGAAGGATGAATAAATCCTATTTCTTTTGCGTGTAACATCTGCCCAAAATCAGTTGTCTTTCTCTTATATCCATATACTGGATCATTTACTATTGGGTGATTTATATAATTCATATGAACTCTTATTTGGTGTGTTCTACCAGTTTCTAATTTACATTCTATTAAAGTGGCATTATTAAATCTTTCTAAAACTCTAAAATGAGTAATAGCTTCTTTGCCATTTTCATCTGTAACACACATTTTTTTTCGATCATTAAAATCCCTGCCGATTGGTGCATCAATAGTTCCTGTATCATGATTAATTTTACCATGAACGAGCGCTATATATATTCTAGATAAGGTCTTATCTTTTAATTGCATTGCAAGTTTTTCATGTGCTTTATTGTTTTTTGCAACAACAATCAGCCCTGATGTATCCTTATCTATTCTGTGTACTATTCCAGGTCTTATATCTCCGTTAGTTGTACTTAAACTATTTGTATATGCAAGCAAGCCATTTACAAGTGTACCACTAAAATGCCCACTAGACGGATGAACAACAACACCAGATGATTTATTAATGACCATTAAATCATCATCTTCATATACTATGTCCAAATCCATTTTTTCAGGTAAGGCATCAGTTTCTTCCTTTAATTTTCCAACTATCTCTATTGTATCGTTTAATCTTAGCACATAACTATTTTTAGTTATCTTATCATTTACTAAAACAAGTCCTTGTTTAATCATTTCTTGAACCTTGCTTCTAGATAAGTCTAATTTACCAATTAAAAATTTATCAATTCTAATTAAATCTTTTTCTTCTGTTATTTCCTGTTTCATCTTTATCCCTCTTCACTTGTAATATTATAACATACTTACAAAAAAATAAAAAAGCATATCAATTATGCTTTTCGTCTTCTTTTAATGCTTTAATAATTATTAATATTACACCAAAAGTAATAAATAAATCAGCTAAATTAAAAATTGGAAAATGATAACCAAATATATTAAGAGAAATATAATCTATTACCACTCCTCTTACTATTCTATCAATTAAATTACCAAGTATACCACCAAATAATAGCCCGTAGCTCAAAATAATTAGTTTGGAACTTCGATTTGATTTAATGTTTTCTTTTTTTAAAACCTGAATCAAAACTCCTAAAAGTATAATGGTTATTAATATTATAAATATTCTGTTTCCAGATAGCATACTAAAAGCTACTCCATTATTTTCAGCGTAAGTCAAAGACAAAAAATTAGGAATAACCGTAATACTAGTTAAATAAACTGATATAATTATCTTTATTAGTTGATCTAAAATTAAAGCTAATGAAGATATTACTAGAATTTTCTTTTTCATTATAAACTCCTTATATATATAGTAACAAAATTAAAATTGCTGCTAAAAAGTTTTGAAGAAAGTGCATACCTATTGAAACAAAAATATTTTTAGAATCATAATATGCTTTAGCCAAGCATATTCCTAATGCAGAATACTGAAAAATATATAATAAATCATTAAATGATGTAAATTTATCTATCATATGAAGTATACCAAATAAAAATCCACTTATTATAATAAATAATGTTTTGTTTTTTATTACCTTTGATAATGATAGTCTAAATACATTTTCTTCAACAAATGGAGCATATATTGTAGATAGCACAAGGGATGCTAAAGGTAGTTTTTGAAACATATTATTTAACATTTGTTGATTTGAAGATACTGCTCCTTTATTCAAAAAGACTATTGGAAGTGCTACTATTACCATAATACTTAGCATTATAAAATACCTTTTTATGACAAAAGGTAGATATAGTTTAAAATTACTAACGAATAATTTTAAATCGTTTTTTAAACGTCCAAAGTTTAGCATTATTACTAGTAAAAATATTACTATGTATATAAAATACGCAGGTATGTGTTTTGAGAAGTTAAATAATGGAAAAACAAACATTATTATAATGAATGAAAAAATAAGAAAAATAGAGTTTAATACATCACCTTTTTTATTAAAGTATTCATTTTCTGGTAAAACCCTATGTTTTTTATCAGATATACTAGTTAAAAATAATAGACCTAGTATTCCTGGAATTATTGAATTCATCAATAACCAGATAGAACAAAATAACGTAATCATCTTATTTTTTTTTAATAATAAAACTTCCTTTTTAGACTCTCTAAAGAGAATAAATGCTACTATTAAATTCATAAATGAAAAAAATAAATTTGCAATAATTTCATCATTTGGTTTGTTTGATAATAAATAATATATAACGTTTATTACTACGTAAATTATTTCTAATAATGATGCTATTTTAAGTAAGTTTCTTTTATTTTCCATATTTCCTCCGTTAATATAAAAAGGCTTGTTTAGGCCTACGTTTCTAAAATAAGTATAACATATTATTTTAAGTTTTTAGTTACTAAAATAACATCGGATCCTATTTTTGTAATCTGTTGCCATAATATAGTTTCCTCTTCTTTTGAAAGATTCCAAAATCCTTTCTTACCATATATATAAATTTTTTCTATCTTACCTTCATTGGATATTTCAATGTCTGTAATTGATCCAAGTTTAACTCCTGTTGAAACATCTACTACATCCTTATTTTGTAAATCTGACAAACGCATATTAATCACCTATTAAATTATATGTTTTTTTTGCATAAAAAAACAAAATATCATCCATTACAAAAATGAAAGGATGATTATTATAGCAAAATATAAAGTAGAAATAATAGGAATAAACACGAATGATATAAAAATATTATCAGATAAGGAAAAAGAAGTATTATTTAAAAGATTAAAAAACGGAGATAAAAAAGCCAGAGATGAACTAGCTGAAGGAAATCTAAAATTAGTTTTATCAATTTTAAAGAGGTATCAAAATAGATGTGATAACATGGATGATTTATTTCAAATTGGTTGCGTTGGTCTAATGAAAGCAATTGATAACTTTGATTTAAATCACGGAGTTAAGTTTTCTACCTATGCAGTTCCTTTAATTTTGGGAGAAATAAGAAGATATTTAAGAGATAATAGCAACCTTAGAATATCACGTAGTATAAAAGACTTAGCATATAAAATATTAAAGGCTAAAGAAGAATACTTTATGATTCATGGAAAAGAAATGACTAATAAAGAAGTAGCCGACAAATTAGGAGTAGAAGAAATAGATGTTATAATTGCAATAGATGCTATGAAAGACCCAATAAGTATGTTTGAACCAATTTATGATAATGGTGGAGATACAATTTTTTTAGAGGATCAAATAGAATCAAAAAAAGATAAAGCATCAAACTGGGATATGTTAATATCACTTACTTCTGCTGTAAAAAACCTAAAAGAAAAAGAAAGAAAAATCGTTACCGAAAGATTTTTAGTTGGTAAGACCCAAATGGAAATTGCCGAAGAAATTGGAATATCTCAAGCTCAAGTATCAAGACTTGAAAAAGCTGGTATTGATGAACTTAAAAGAAAAATAATGTAAAAAAAACTTCTATGGTTTCTTTTTTAGTTTATATATAGTTAGCACAATCATTATTTTTCTACTATTTTATTATAAATGGTAATTAATATATAAAAAAAGACTTATCAATAAAATGATAAGTCCATTTATACTATGAGCAAAGAAAAACTAAGAATCTCTTCTTTCACGTTTAGCTGCCTTACGACTGTTTTTGATAGCTTCTTTCTTAGCGTTTCTTCTTTGAATTCCAGGTTTATCATATTGTTGTTTTTTCTTTACTTCAGAAGGGAGACCGCTTTTAGCTACTCTTTGTTTAAACTTTTTTAATGCTGCATCAACGTTTCCATTTTTAACTTGAACAGATATCATATTTTCCTTTCCCCCCTCTCTTTTTTTACTACTAATGATTATAACACCTTAAAAAAGTTATTACAATATTTTTTTGGTATTTTATCAAAAAAACTTATATTTTATCTAAAAAATGATTATAAACTCATTATTATCCTAACTACAGTACCCACTATCCTACCCAATTGTAAAATGAAATTTGTTAGATAATATATCAAATTACATATTATGGGTAAAGTAAGAATAATTAAAATTATTTTTGAAATTTTTTTTATTTTAACGGACACGTATTACCACTCACCATTCTTCTTATGCTACTTCCTAAATATCTGCCTATATCTAAAAAGCTATTAATACCTTTAATAAGCGAATTTATTAAGGTAGCACTTATTGTTGCACCTGCCTTTATATTTTTTAACTCCGTATTTGATAATTTCATATTGTCTCCTTTCCTAATTACACTTAAATGGGCGTGCTATGCC
>CANQAS010000008.1 GCA_947589535.1 uncultured Bacilli bacterium
AAAAACTAAATATAAACTAATATAGGTTAAATAAAAACTTATATGGACTATATTAATAAAAACATTAAAACCATATCAATCACAATTTAAAAAAAGGCAACAAATTCACAATGGAATATTAATCAAATGATGGATGTTTTCTAAAGAGTATGTTTTAAATTAAAAAAAGAAACTTTCGTTTCTACTTAATATAACCGTTTGTTTTAAAAATTTCTATTGTATTTTCCTCAGATGTTTCTCCAACAATCCTATTTAACGTTGTTTCTTCTTCTCCGTTTGTTATAAAAGCAATGGTTGGAGTTCCACTAATGTTTATATATGTTTTAAATTCATTAAATTCATCTTCGCTAAGTTTACTATTATCTAAATGATATATTGTTATTTTGTAATTCTTTAATACCTTATTTAGCGTTGGTTTATAAGATAAGCAATGAGAGCATCCTTCATTACCTATATATATAGCGAATGACTCTTTATTAGCAATCATTTCTTTAAAATCATCTAAACTTATTTCTTTCATATACTTATTATCACTAGAACATCCTGTTAAGCATAATATAAAAACAAACATAATAATCAAAATTTTTAATATCTTTTTCATATAATCACCAATATGATTTTATCACTTATTTGATTATAATACAATTAAATTTGACAATAAATTATCATTTATATATATTTGTAAGTAGGAGTATTATGGTATGTATATAACTGATAAAGATAGAAAAAATAAATATAAAAGGCTAAAAAAATATAAAGACAAAGATATTTATATTGAAAGTGATGCAATAGGTGAATTAGAAAGTATATTTATAAAGTCTTTTAATGAAAAAAACTTAAATAGAAGATATGAAATTATATATGATTATATGTGTGGATACTTAGATAAAATATCAAAAGATGCATGTGATTTTAAATGTGATAAATGTATTTCTAACAGATTAAAAAAATCAGTGCATAAGACTTTCGGCTGTTGTTATTTTAGAAAAGAAGGTTTGTGTAAATATCTTGTGGATAAAAAATGTACAAGACCAAATATAACATGTAAATTATTTATGTGTGATTATGTTGAAAAGAAAATATTAGGGTATAAGTCATTGCCTAAAAACTATGTACTTTTTGATTTCTTTTTTAATAGAAAACAAAAAGAATTATTAAGAAGAAGTTTTAAAGTAAAAAAAGAAGATTTGTTATTAAAATTAGTTGATAATGCTTAAAAAAATGTTTATAATTATTTTAGTAGGAGAAAAAAATATGAAAAATATAATGGATTTTATAAAAGACAAGATATATTATATATTCGCAGGAACAATAATATTAATAGTTTTATTAGTAATAATAAGTTCGTGTTCTAATAGTATAGGTAGAAACTATAATAATATTGAAAAAAAGATGATAGAAGCTGCTAGAAGCTATTATACAGCAAGGCAAGATAAACTTCCAAAAGAAGATGGTAGTTCAGTTAAAGTAACAATTGGTACATTAATAGATGCAGAACTAATAAAAGAGATAAAAGATCCAAACAATAAAGAACAAACCTGTGATGGATTTGTTCAAGTTAAGTTAGTAGAAAATGATTATGCTTTTATACCATTCTTAACCTGTAAGGGTAATTACGAACCTAAATACTTAACAGATGTAATAAAAGAATCAAAACAAGACGAATATGGTAATGGTGTTTATGAAATGAATGGTGAATACGTTTACCGTGGAGATGACGTTAATAATTATGTTACTTTTAACAATCAAACTTGGCGAATAATAAAAGTTGATACTGATAATACAATAGAACTTATATATTATCAAGATAGAAATAATAAGATGTACCAATGGGATACTGATTATAATTCAGAAATAGAAAGATATTATGGTGTAACAACTGATTATTTGCATAGTGATATAAGAAAATCGTTGGTAGAATTTTACGATACTAATTTTACTAATGAATCAAAGGCTCATATAGTTGCTAAAAATATATGTATAGGTAAAAAAGCAATTGATGCTAAAGAAAGTGCAGAGGAAGAATGCTCAGTTGTTAAAGAAAAAGAAAAAATAGGATTACTTAGAGTGTCTGATTATCCAAAGGCTAGTTTAGATTCTGGATGTATAAGTTATGATTCCGCAGAATGTAGTAATAGAAATTACTTTACTAATAGTTCTATAAATACTTGGACTTTAACAACGGTTTCTGATAATACTTATGAAGCATATACTTTATATACTGGTGGTATTATGAAAAAAAGAGCTTCTAAATCAAATAGAATTAATCCAGTTATATACTTAGATAGTGATGTTATAATTATAAGTGGAGATGGAACAGTAGATAATCCATATATAATAAAATATTGACAATTGTATAAAAAAAGTATAGAATTGAAATATATAATGAGGAGGTTATTATGAGTAAAGTAACTATGTGGCTATTAGCTGGAGCCGCAAAAGGAACAACAGCAGCTGGAGGAAAAGCAAATGTAGTATCACTTGGTGCGGACTGTCCAGATGAAATGCAAGCTATAGTAAATATTTTTAAATTTGCTTTAACAGCAATTCAATGGTTAGTTCCAATCTTGTTAATTTTATGGGGAACTATAGATTTAGTAAAAGCAGTAGTTGCAGGTAAAGAAGAAGATATTAAGAAAAACCAAAAAGCTTTAATAAAAAGAGTTATTTCTGCTGTTATAGTTTTCTTGTTACCACTTGCAGTAAGCATCTTAATGGGATTAATTGGAACTGAAGGATGGAAGACATGCTGGGATGGAGCAGAAGCTAAAATAGATTTAAATGATTTAAATTAGATAGCTAATATAAAATCTTTTTAAGGTAATTTCCTTTAAAAGGTTTTTTTTTGATTAAAAAGATGTTATTATATATTATGTATAAATATATGGTAGAAGGTGTAAACATGAAAAAAAATATATTTACTTTATTATTAACTTTTATAATGATGTTTATTCCAGTTTTGGGTGTTAATGCTGATGATTCATTTGATGCTGGAGAATGTATTAAAGATTTTGGTTCAATAAAGTTAAAAGAAACTGGTAGCAATAATGATGCAGGTGGGAAAGTAGTATTTAAAAATAAGAAAAATAATAGTACTTGGAGTACAAAAACAGTTACGTTTGATGCAAAAGTAGAATCTACTACCGGACATAAAATTAAAACTATTGGTTATAGTATTAAATCAAAAGATGGATATTCTTGTACAGGGGTTGTTAAAGGTACTAGTATAGAAAACAATACAGGTCATGTTACGGTAAGTGTCACTATAGATAAAGGATACGTAAGTAAGATGGCATTTTGGGGAAAAAGCGTTAACAGAAATAATCCTTCAAAAGGGGATATGACAGAGTCAAATATTATAAATGTAAAAAGGGAAATGACTGAAGATGAATTAAAAGAAATTGATGAGGAACTTGATATTACTACTGGTGAAACTCTTCAGTGTGATACATTAGATGATTTATTAGGTAAGTATTGGACTTGGGTTATGATTTTAATGCCTGTATTAACTTTACTACTTATGACTATAGATTTTGTTGGCGCAATGTTAGCAAGCGATTCAGACGCATTAAAAAAGGCAGGAAGCAAAGCATTTAAAAGAACTATTGCACTGGTAATATTACTATTATTACCTGTTATAATAAATTTACTATTTAAAATATTTAGTATAGAAACTTGTTTCTAGGAGGTTATTATGAGTACACTAATGGGTTGGCTAACAATTCCAAGAACTTTATTTTTATGGCTCGATACGATTGTATTTGCACTTATTGATGATGTATATGATTTATTTCAAATTTTTGCAAAAAACCAGATATTTAGTGATGATGCAGTTAGTGCTTTAATGAATAATATTTACGTTTTGGTAAGTTTGGTTGCGTTTTTTAGACTTGCTATGTTACTTGTTAATGCAATAATAGACCCTGAAAAATTATTCGCTAAAAAAGAGGGCTTGGGAAATATATTTGGAAGAACTCTTATTATGCTTGTGTTATTAGTTACTTCTCCTATAATATTTAATGCATTGGCAGAAATACAAGGTAAGATAGTAGATAACAATGTTATACCTAGGGTTATAATAGGTTCGAATGGATCTAATAATATTGAAACAAAGAAAAACAGTAATTATTTTTCAAATGCAGGTAAAACAATGCAAAAAATTGTTATAACTACATTAATAAAACCAGAAGATGAATTCTTTATAGATGGTGAAGAAGGTGTTACAAACTATTTAAATGATAAGGCTATTGCAGATGATTCCAAACAAGGGCCAAAGGAATTAGTTGATCAAGGATACGTTGATACTAGTATATGTAAGAAAACATGTCAAAAAGCAATGGCACAATACCATCAAATGATTTCTCAAACATCTAAAGGTGGTTTTAAATTAAGAAGATTACTTGGATATATTGGTGGATCTGCAGAGGTTCCACAAGAAGGCTCTAATGGTGATTCAGAAGATTTATATTATTATGAATACTATGCACTTATAACGACGATAACAGGTGGATTTTTAACTTATGTTATGTTAAGTTGGAGTATTGATATTGCAGTTCGTTCAGTAGAACTTGCAGTATTACGTCTTATAAGCCCATTATTTATTGCAACAATAGTTGATCCGAAATCAACTGCAAGTGGAGGATACTTTAATAACTGGCTTAAAAGGTATGGCAAGACATACGCAGATTTATTCTTAAAATTAGCAATTATATCTTTAGCAATACTAATGATTTCATTAATACAAGATGCTGATATATGGAATACAGTAACAGGAGGTTAGGATTATGACTAGATTAATTAGAATATTTCTATTATATGCAATATTAATATTTGCAAAAAAAGCACCTAAGATGATCACTGATCTTCTTAATATTAAGAGCGAGGGTATAGGTCTTAAAGGATTAAATATTAAAAATAAGATGGGTGAAGCTGCCATTGTTGGTGGTGCTGTTAAAAAAGGAATGTCTGTAGTTCATGGTAAAGTAAGACAAGGGGCTGTTGGGTTTGCTTCTGGTTATTTAAATGGTAAGGGAAACCCATTAAAAAAAGATGGTATTAAAAGTAGATTAAAGAGTGCAGGAAAAGGTTTAGCTACAGGTTTTGCAAACGGTGGAGCTGCTGCTGCTGAAAATCTAAAGAATGGTAGAGATGGACTTGAAGGTTTAGCTAAAAGCATTTGGACTAATACAAAAGAGGCCACTAGAGGAAAAGAACCTACTTTTTTAGAAAGAATTGGAGCAAAATTTGATTCTTTAACTGCCAACATAGGCTCATTAGGTTTTTCTGGTCTTGATCAAGCTCGTGCTGGTGAAATGAAAGAAATGCAAAATAATCTAGGAAAAAAAGTTGGTAAGGAAGAAGCAATTAAGATTGTTTCAATGCTAAATCACAAACATAATGTAAATGGAAGAATTGATTTTCATAACGATGAAGAATTTGAAAGATATAAAAAAGATTTGAAGGCTATTACAGAGGCATATTCCGCTGATAAAATGTATGATATCTTATTTGACATGAGTAGTGTTACAGACCCTTCTGGAGCTTTAATTGGTAATGCTGGAGGATTAGCAGCTATGGATGCTTATGCTTCTAGAGATCGATTGAGTTTTGCTACGAATGCTATGGATTATATAGATGTTGATGAAATAGACAAGAAAGGGTCTAGTTTATTGTTTAGAAAAGATCTTTTAGTAGAAAGAGGAAAAGCTTTAGATAAAATTAATACTGAATGGCAGAGTTATTTGGAAATGCAACAGGCAGATCCAAATAATACGGTAAAATTACAAGAGCGATTAGTTAAAGTTCAAAAAGCTATTAAATCCGCTGATGATTCAGGCGTATTTAATGAAAAGTATGGTGTTGATGCTTTAAATTTATCATTGGATGTTACTACAGATCCTACAACTGGGGCAACTACTTATGGAGTAGGTAATTTAGGTGATATTGGTGGATATATATTAACTAATAATAAAAAGATTAAAGGTGTTGAAAACGATATAGCAAGAATGCAAACAGTAGAACCTAAAAAGTCTGATGATAAATAATGGAAAGGGGAATATAGATGGAAGGAAATTATTTGATACCTGCGAACTCTAAGAGAGCGCAACTAATATTTAATATATTTAGGCCGGTGGATTTAACTATTGCTTCTGTTGGAGCGGCTATAACGATTATATTATTTATTATAGTTCAGCCACAAACTCTATTATGGGCAATAGTTGTATTGCTACCGATACTAATATGTGCATTTTTGGTAATACCAGTACCAAATTATCACAATATGCTGTGTGTACTTCAAAATATATATAAGTATTACTTTGAAGAAAGACAACAGTTTAAATGGAAGGGATGGTGTGTGAAAGATGAGTTCAAAGACTAAAAATACTAGCGCTAGTACTGAAAGTTTTATTCCTATTAAGACTATTATTAATAATATGATAGAGCTTGATGATGGAAATAAGGTTGCTGGAGTTAAGGTTTTTCCAAAGAATATATTTATTCTTGAAGAGTATGAACAGTTTAATGTAATTGATAATTTAAAGAATTTATATAATACTTTAGATTTTGAATTTTGGCTAGTTGTTACTGATAGACCTGTTGATATAGCTGTTTATATAGCACAGCTTCAGTCACAGTTTAATAGTACTCAAAGTTCTTTAGCTAGAAAGTTAATCAGCCAAGATTTGCAAAAGGCAAGACAGTTTATTAATAATGATGTAACTGATGTTGAATTTTATATTTTATTTAAAGAAAAGGATGTTTCACTACTCCAAAAGAGAGTTAGACTTGTAATTAATGGTTTAGCTCAATCTGGTTTAGCATCTGCTCAGGCTAATAATGATGATTTAAGAATGCTTCTTGAAAGTTTCTTAAATGGTGGCCAAAATACTGAATTTGGGACGGTGTTATCATGATGAATATTAAAAAAGAATTAGCGCCTAAGGGGCTAGAATTTAAACCATCTGAGTTTATTATTAGTGACAAATGGTGTACGATTTTAACGGTTGTATCTTATCCAAAATATATTCAACCTGGTTTTTTAGCAAGTATAACTAGTAATGCTGGTGTAAAAATAGTTATTAAACACATACCGCTTCCTTTTTCTATTATGTCTAAGATGCTTAATAAACAGTTAGCAGAGTTAAAGGCTGAGTACGAAAAGGAAAATGATAAAACAGCACAAGAGCAGATAAGACAAGATTATGATTCATTAAACGAATTTATCCAAATGATAACTGCAAATCAATCAAAGATTTTTGATTTCCAAATGCATGTCGTAGTAACTGCTAATACCAAGGAAGAATTAGATCAAAAGAAATTGCAGATTAAAAACTATTTAGAGGCTATGGAATTAAGAGCAATTCCTTTAAGATTTGAACAAAAGAAAGTGTTAAAGTCCATAATACCAATCTTTCCAAAACAAGATATAGAAGATCAAATAGGTACTCCTATTACTTCTAATACTATTGCTGCCATGTATCCATTTATATTCGATAGTTTAAAAGATCCAGGTTTATCTTGTTTATTTGGTATAGATTTTTCTGGTGGTGTAGTATTATTCAACCAATTCTTATATCAAATAAGAAAAGAACATAATAGAAATAACGCTAATATGATTATTCTTGGTACATCAGGATCTGGTAAATCAACAGCTGCTAAATTACTTCTTAGAACTCATATAAGAAATGGTTGTAAGATAGTTGCAATTGACCCAGAAGGTGAACTTGATGAAATGACCAAGAAAATGCAAGGTGATTTCATTGATCTTGGTAAAGGTGGAGAATTCGGTATGATTAATCCACTAGAAGTTATTCTTGAAGCTGATGATGAGGAATTAAAAGAAGGATTAGGATATACAGTATTAACTAAAACTTTGCAATTTTTAAAAGCATTTATGAAGTATTATGATCCATCAATAACTGAAGATGTACTTACTATGTTTAGTGAAATAGCGCAGTTAACATATCAAAGATTTGGTATATCTTTTGAAACTGATTTTTCTAATTTATCTTCAGCACAATATCCAACTTTTTCAGATTTATATGAAACATTAGCAAGAAGATTAGAAGCTTATGGTGATCAAATGACTCATGAAAGGGATATCTTGGAAAAATTGGAATTAAAGATAAGACCTTTAGTAAAAGAATTAAAGTTCTATTTCGACGGACATACAACAATTACTACTAGAAGTAATTTTATAGTATTTAATATTAGGGATTTAATGAACGCGGATGAAAATATTAGAAATGCTTTATTCTTTAACGTGTTAAAATACGCATGGAGTCATTGTTTAGATAAGACTGTAAATTCTATTATGTATGTTGATGAAGCTCATATTTTATTATCTGGCAATAACACTATAGGAGCCGATTTCTTAGCACAAATTCAAAGACGTGCTCGTAAGTATAATAGTGGTACAATTCTTATAACACAACAACCTAGTGACTTTGCTTCCCAATCATTAATTGTTCAAGGTAAGGCAATATTTGATAATGCTTCTTATTATTTAATAATGGGATTAAAAAAACAAGCAGCAGAAGATTTAGCACAATTAATTGATTTAAATGAACAAGAAAAGGATAGTATTAAAAAGTATAATCAGGGTGAAGCTTTATTCGTTTGTGGTAGTAGAAGAATGAGAATAGATGTAATTCTAACCGAACCTGAATTAGATTCATTCGGTTCTGGTGGAGGTCTATAATACAAAGGAGTAAAAGTTATGAATAGATACGAAGTACAAGATAGAATAGATGAATTAGAAGATCTTATAAGTACTGAAACTGACCCAACAAGAAAGGCAGCTTTACAGAAAATGAAAGATGATTATGAAGTTCAATTAAGAGAACTTGACATGGATTCTAATAATAGAACTAAAGGACAGAAAATAGGCGCTGGATTAGGTAGGCTTAGTGGTATGGTTGTTGGATTAGTTGCTGGTGAATTAGAAAGTTGTGTAACTGGAAAAGATATTAAAAAGACTAGGGGAAAATATGCTGATGGCGGTGAGTCAATTGGTAGTGCTATTGGTGGAATAGCAGAAAGATTGATTGATGCTAGAAGGAGAAGAAAATGAAAACGAATGAGTTTTTGTTGATAAGAGATAATATTCCAGTTAAATGTAGTGCTTTATCAGTATTATATTCAGAAGATAGTAACAGAGGTTTTGTAGCTTACTTTGATGGTACATTTTCTTCTGGTAAACCAGTTTTAAAATTTGGTGAGATAAAAACTGAAAATGATGATATAATAATTGAAAATTTATCAGATGAAGAGGAATTAAAAGAGGTATATAAACAATTTATTGATATCTATAAAAAGGCAATTATAGAATTGGAGAGTGAATAATATGCCAGAAAATGTTATGATGATAGAGGAAAATAGAAGTTTTGTTGAGAAAGCAAAGCAAAAAATGCAAGAAATTAGAACTTCTTATAAAGAAAAATTTATTGATACAGGAAAGTCTCAACAACTAGAAGAAGAAATAGAAAAGAAGGCTAAAAGAAAAAAGAAAACCATAAAGGTTTTAGGCAGGCTTGCAACTATAGCACTTGCAATTTGTCCAGCAGATGGTCCTTTTGGTGAAATATGTACAGCTCTTGCAACACCAGGATTATGTGCGTTAGTAGATATTTCGACAGAAATTCAAAAAAAAGCATTAATAACTGGAAAACGTGCTGCTGAAAAATACGTTTTAAAAGTAGATGGAAGTAATGGTAACGTTGCTGGTTACAATCTAAATAATAACGAAATAATAGAAGATATAGATAGCTTAAAATCTGCTATAAATGATTTATCTGAATCGAAGGGTATGTGTGCATAGTATGAATAATTATGTTGTTGTAAAAAATGAAAATGGTGAAGATATAAAGATAGAAGTGATACTTAATTTTAGAGTGGAAGAATATAATAAAGAATATATTGCATACACCTTAAATGACGATGGAACTTCTGAAAGTGTGGCTGTATTTCTTTCTGAAATAGATCCAAACACTAAGAGATTATTATCTATACCAGTAGAACAAAAAGATGCTGTTATGGAAGCCTATGAAGGAGCAAAATCATTAATATTAGAAGATGAAGAATAAAAATTGCACTAATGTGCGATTTTTTTATAGCCTTGTAGTTTTTGTTGCTTAAATATGTTATAATTTGTATAGTACGGTGGTTTATTATGAAAGATCAAGAATTGAGAAAAAAAATTGATAAAGAATTAAATAAGAATGTCACCCAAGGTCCACTTGAGATATTGGATGTTTCTGATGTAGATGATTCATCTTCAGGTTTAACTGGGGCTTCTTCACCATACTCTCAAGATAATGATATGATGGACATATCAGATAATAATGATTTATCTAATAATACTAATAATTCACTAGAATCTGACTCTAATGATATAGGGGCAAGTGGTTCTGCAGATAATGGGTTAGAGAATGGTTCTAAAGCATACGGACGTAGTGACCAAGAAAGCGATGATTCACCAAAATCTGGTGGGGTTGATGAAACCTCAAAAGAAAAAGGCGATAGCGCAGCAAATGAAATAAAGAATATGTTTGATGATAACAAGAATAAGAAATTAGAAAAACATGACGCTATAGATTCTGGACTAAAAAATGATAAACCATATGTTCCTGAAAACGTGAAAGATGCTGCAAAGGATCTAAAAGATAAAGCCCAACCAATTATTGATGATGCAAAAGAAAAATTAAATGAAGTTAAAGAACAGGGAAAAGATGCTGCAGCAAAAGCAGGCGGTAAGGCTATTCAAACTTTATCTAAAGGCGTAATACCTTCAAAAGTCGGAGAATGGGCAACTAAAAAAGTACTTGATAATACTGAAAAAAAAATAAAGAAAAAAGCACATGCTTTAGGAAATAATATAAAAAACCAAGCATCAAATTTAAAAGATAAAATTGATGATAACGAACACGTTCAAAAAGCAAAACAAACGGCTGGAAAAGCAGTAAAAGCTGGAGCAAAAGCTATTAAGACTGTTAAGACTCTTGATTTTATAAGAAAATGGGGTCCTGTTATATTAGCAGGTATTGCAGTACTTCTTGTAATAGCTTCATTTTGCGTAGCAGCAGAATTAATAGCATCATATTTACCAGGAGTCTTTGGTGATGTCAAAAAAATAGAAGAAGATTCGACTGGTGCATATACCAAAAGAGATATTAAGATTCTTGATAACATCGAGGAAATAGTGGATAAATATCCAGCGGTATCAACAGATAAAGCAGCATATGTTATGGCAACAGTATCATATCCTTACCATGTATTATTACAAGGAGACAATGCTAAATCCTTAGCAGGAAAAGAAGAATCAGAAGATGAAGAAACAGATAGTTATGAACTTCTATTTGAACCGGATAATGAGTTAACTGCAAAGGAAAAATACGAAAAATATAAATTGGTATTTGCAAGTGGTTTAGAAGCTGGAAAAGAAGTAATTGAGTCTGAATTTAAAGAGTGGTTAGCTGATAAGTTTGGATATGAACCTTCTGAAGATGATGACGAAGATGAAGAAGATGGAAAAATATATAATGATATATATTTAACTATGTACAAAAAAGATAAATATTTAGAAAAATTTGATCAATTAATGAAAGTTTATAATGATAATGGAGAGGATGGTTTTAATCAATATTTAATAGATGAATATTATGATGAGGACGATGGATATAAATCATTATTAGAAGTAAATGATGATGTTAAAGAAGAATTAATTAATGACATTCAAAAAGACGTATCAGAAAATGCAGATTTATACAAAAATTATATTCCACTTAGAAAATGTTCAAGAAGTTCTTGGCTTACCTCGTTAGGTACTAAGGATACAGGAAACTATTTTGCAAATGATTTATATGTTACTTTAAGAGATTATAGAGATACTAATGGAACATTTATTAAAGAAGATTATTATGCAGCCCCTGTATTATATGGAACCGATACAGAGCCACTTACTTTCAAAAGATATATAATGGGTGTTATGTATGCTGAATTATCTTCATGCGTTGATAATGAAGTTTGTGCTAAAACATTTATGATTACTGCAAAAAGCTATACATTAGGAAGACAAAGCAGATATGATACTGAATATTTAGATGATAAGACTATTCTTCACATGAGAGGTAATGTAGGGGATCAAGACTTTTGTGATATTTATGAAGGATGTCAAAGTGGTAGATTTTCTAAAGAAACTTGGACGGTAACTGGTGAAGGTAGTAAAAGTACTAAGCCTGCTGCATCTCAAGAACAGATTGCTAAACTTGAAGAGTGGTGGGATGATGTATCTGATGAGTATCTAATGACTAGCGAAGGAGCTTTTGTTGGACCACATTATAGTAATTATAATGATAACTGTAAAAAAGGAAGCTGTTTATCACAAACTGATTTAAGAGATTCATCATTAAAAGAAAGTGATTATTTAAATTTATTATTTGATCCAAGTAAAGGTGGCTTTGATGATACTAATTATGTATTATATAAATCAAGCGATAGTAATGTATATGCAGCAGGTTTAAGTGAAGATCTTAATTGTGTTTCAAATGAATGTGGTGTTTCGCCAACAAGAGATGGTGTTGTAACTTATGCAAGAAGCTTGGTAGGTAAAATAAAATACTACTTTGGTGGTAAGCCAAACAGTAAAAATTTTGAAGAAAATGACTTTGGAACAACAGTTGCACCAGATTCTACTCAAGGAAGAACTATAAGAGGTTTAGATTGTTCTGGTTTTGTTGATTTTGTATTCTGGCATGTAATGGATGAAAACTTTGGTAATGGTAATACTTCTGAGATAAGAGATGTTTATTCAGAAAAAATAAGTTATGATGATTTAAAACCTGGCGATTTAGGATTTTTGGATATGACTGGATCAGGTACTAATCAACACGTAGGAATATACGCAGGTAAAGATGAAGATGGTAATGATATATGGATAGATTGTAATCCTAATGGTGTACAAGAACGTAATACTAGTATATTTAAAGTATATTTTAGACCAAAAATATTTGAAGAAACTGATAATTCTAATACCAATATCTGTGAGAGTGATGGAGCTACGGAAAGAGTTTGCAAAAAGTATAATTTATCTGATTCTGAATTAGCAGGATTAGCTGGAATAGCATATAAGGAACAAGGTTCACCTGAAGGGGCTAAGGCTGAAGCTTCTCTTATGGCCAATAAATATGAATTAGATAATAGTTCTAAAACGTTATATAATTATGTCAATGATAGCGGTTGGTGGGCATCAGCTAGTAAAGGTTCAACAACTAATAACAAGGAAGTTCTTGATGCGGTAAAAGATGCATTAGTAAATGGTAATAGATCATTTCCATCATATGTTAATGAGCATGATTGTATTTCTTGTGGTACATATGGATTTGATATTATCAAACTTGTAGTTGGAAATAAAACTTATACTAGTTCAGAAGATTTATTAAATCATGATAACTATAAAAAAGATCAAACCGTTATATATAATAAATATGGTTCAAAGTATACATTTTATTCTTTCCCAACCAAGGGTAGCGATCCATTTGGCTATACAAGTAAAAAAAAGGATACATGTAAGAGTGTATCGGCAGCAAATTCTGATGGTGTCGTAACAACTAAATCAACGGATTTAAGAGGTTCTAAATTTTATGCTCCAGTCCAGAAAAAACTAACGATGTATGGATACGAAAATGGTGTTAGACACGACTTAGCCGCTGATTGTGGTAGTCCACTTTATGCACCTGCAAGTGGTACAGCAACATATAAAACAATAACAAAAAATGGTAAAGTAGCTAGTTATGGTAATGTAATTTACATTAAAACAACTGATGGTTATGAAATAAGGCTAGGACATTTACAATCTTTTGAAGCATATAAAGTCAAATTTGGTATTGGTGCTAATTATCCTTCATCTTGTAAAGGCGGTAGATGTAATACTTATACCTACGGAAGTAAAGCTGTTAAAGAAGGTGAACTTCTAGGATACACAGGAACAAGTGGTAATTCAACAGGTTGCCATTTACATATTGAATTAAGAAATTCAAGTGGCACTAGATTAAATCCACCAAGTTATTTTGGTTATTAATGGGAGGAAACATGAATAAAATTAGATTAATATTAATATTATTTATTTTTACTATTATATTATCTGGATGTACTGCAACTGATACAGTAACTTTAAACGATGAAGGTAAAGTTACTGAATCAGTATCAATTATGGAAAGTAATTCAAATGTCTTGTATGGAAATAAAACGTTAAAGGAGTCAATTGAACAAACTTTATCAGAATATAGATCAGCTTTAAGTGTAAGAAAATATAAAACAAATATAAATATAAAAGCTGAAAAAAGTGGTGTTGTGGTAACCAATGAATTTGATGATTTTTGTAAATTTATAGATAACACTATTTTTAGTCAGTATATTTATAATCATATAAATTGTACTTCAGATAATGAATTTTATACTGTGGAAAGTGTTGGTGATTTTATAACACTTGATTCACATTATGTTGCTGATCCAATACCAGATATAATGAAAATAAAGTTAAATTTACCATTTTCCTTAACTGAAAATAATGCAGATGAGATTAATGATAATACATATACATGGATTTATGATAAAAATACAAATGCTTCTAAAACATTAAAATTTAAGGTAAATAAATCTGAAGTTGAAAGAATAAAAAAAGAGGCTATAGAAAAAAAGAAAAAAGAAGAATTTAAAAAGAAGATTATTAAAATAACATCAATAATTTTTGCAATATTATTATTTGTTGGGTTAGCATATGCTATTACTATTAGACTTTACAATAAGATGCAAGAAAATAAATTAGATTATTAATAAAAGTTATACCAAATATTTGTAATATTTGGTATAATATTTTTATATGTATAATAAGTAGTTAGTTATATTGGGGTTAGGAGGCTTTAATATGAAGCTTAAATTTAGAGCGGATCGTAAGGATGCAATAGCTTTTTTATGGGCTAGTTTATTACTTTTAATAGTTGTTTCAATGTGTGTTAGAAATTTTTATCACGCAGCAACAACTGGAATAGGCGGAAGTACAACTGAATTTCGTTGGTCGTTTAACTTTTTATTAGGACTTTTACCGCCATATTTGGGATATACAATTCTTTTTTGGATTCTTGCAATGGTTCTTTTAATCGCAAGTGTATCATCTCACTTTTTCACTAGAGAAAAAGGTTTTGGATTTAAAGAAGGAAAAGATGAAAAAGGTTTTGGTAGATTTGCAAAAGAATATGAGTATCAAGAGTTTGAAAACGTAAAACCCGTTGAATTAACCAGTGAAAAGTCAGATGCAGCCGGATTTCCTCTTTGTTATGATAAAAAGAAGAATTTAGTATATGTTGATAATGGTGAGGCACATTCACTTGTTATAGGTGCTACTGGTTCAGGTAAAACTCAAATGGTTATTAACCCTCTTGTTAATATTTTATCAAAGAAGGGTGAATCAATGGTTATTACTGATCCTAAGGGTGAGATATATGAAAAAAATGGAGAGATGTTAAGAGCTTTAGGATATGATGTTATAGTTGTTAATTTCCGAGATCCACAAAATGGTAGTTGTTGGAACCCTTATACATTACCATATAAGTATTATAAGGAAGGTAATCAAGATAAGGCAAACGAGCTTTTAAACGACATGGCGATTAACATTGCAATAGATGAAAAAGCTGATGATCCTTTCTGGACTAATTCAGCAGCGGATTATTTAACAGGTTTATCACTTGGAATGTTTGAAGATGCTCCAGAAGATGAAATTAGTATATCAACAGTTAACTTAATGGTAACTGTAGGTGAAGAAAAGATTGGTGCATCAACGTATGCAAAAGAATATTTTAAAACTAAAGATCCTGCATCGCCAGCGGCAATTAATGCATTAGGTACTGTTAATGCTCCACAGGATACTAAAAACTCAGTATTATCAGTATTAAAACAAAAGATAAAAGTATTTGCTGTTACTCAAAATTTGGCAGAAATGTTATCGCGTAGTGACTTTGATATGGAAACGATTGGAGAGAGAAAAACAGCTGTATTTATGATAATTCAGGATGAAAAAACTACGTACCATGCTTTGGCAACAATATTTGTAAAACAATGTTATGAATCTTTAATAGCAGTTGCACAAAGGCATGGTGGAAAGCTTCCTGTTAGAACAAACTTTTTACTTGATGAGTTTGCTAATATGCCTAAATTTAAAGATATTACTACAATGATAACAGCAGCTCGTTCAAGACAGATAAGAATGACAATGATCATTCAGAACTTTGCTCAATTAAATGATGTTTATGGTAAAGAAGATGCTGAAACAATTCGTGGTAACTGTGGAAATATTTTGTATTTGCTTACTGGAGAGTTATCGGCTCTAGAAGAAATAAGTAAACTATGTGGTGATAAGATTGTTAAAGTAGGTAAAGATAAGAGAG
The DNA here is from genome assembly GCA_947589535.1 of uncultured Bacilli bacterium. Classification (GTDB taxonomy): domain Bacteria; phylum Bacillota_I; class Bacilli_A; order RF39; family UBA660; genus Aphodocola. Next base: position 16,440 of record CANQAS010000008.1, read on the forward strand.
AAGAAACGAGACCATTAATCACTGTTACAGAACTTCAAAGGTTTACAAATAATGAAGTTTTAGTGTTAAAACATAGACTTCCTCCGCTAAGAACAAAATTTTTACCTTTCTGGGATACGGACTTTGGACATGGTAAAAATAACGCTTCAATAACACAAGCAACATATACAACCCGTGAAAAGCGAGAAATTAAATTATTTGATATAAGAGAATTTGTTAAGAAGAAAAAGGATGAAAAAAGAAATGAATTATTTGGTGGAGTTGGAAACAATCCATTTGGTGGCGGAGCAACTCCAAATCCATTTGGAGGACCAAGTACACCAAATCCATTCGGAGGACCAAGTACACCAAATCCATTTGGTGCTCCATCATCTCAAGGAACAAATCCATTAGCTCCTTTTGGTGCTACTACACCAGGCGTTAATCCAGATCCTTTAGCAGCTTATGGAAGTACTCAAAATAGTACACCAAATCCATCGCCTTTTAATCCTACGACTCTAGGCTCTTCTCCTTCATCGCCAGATGATTTAAATATTGATGAAATGATGAAGAAAATTGATGAGCGAATAGCTGAATTAGAAGCAGAAGAAAAAGCAGAAAAAGAAGCAGAAGAAAGAGAAAAACTTGCTTCTGAAGAAAAGACTGTTGAAGAAATTAAAACCGAATTAAATAACGATGATGTTAAACCAGAAATTATGAATGATGATACTAATTCTATTTCATCAGCTAGTGCTATTGTTTCACCATCTAATATAGATTTTAAATCTTTTATGTCTACTAATAAGGAAGAAGTAAAAGAAGAAAAGAATGAAACATTTGGATTATTGGATGAAATGGTAGAAGATTTATCATTTGATGAACCTATAAATAAAACATCGGTTCCCGAAATGTCAACTGAAAATAATGCAATTAAGGAAGCAGAGATTATTAAGCCTCCAGATGAAAAAATAGAAAGTTTGGATTTTGATTTAGATAAGTCTAAGAATGATGATGACTTATTTGATGAATTCTTTGATTAAAAAGCACTAGATAAAAGTGCTTTTTTTCCATATACTATATTAGGTGATATTGATGGAAATAGAATTTGTTGATACCAATAGTAATGTACCCATCATTGATATTAGGTATCCTAGTGATTATGATAGTTATCATATTAGTAATACAATAAATGTAACTAGAATTAATTTATTAAAAAATCCAGATATGTATTTGACTAAAGATAGAGAATATTATTTGCTATGTGATAAAGGTACTGTTAGTAAATCTTGTGCCAAAATATTAAATGCTCTAGGATATAATTGTAAGAGTATTAAAGGTGGTATTGAAAGTATAAAGAATTAGGATAACTAATTCTTTTTCTTAATTTCAATAAAAAATAATAAATATGAAAAAGTAGATTATAATACGTAAAAAAACGCTAATAAATTCATAACGGAATATTGCTTAGATTATATAATAATAAGTAAAAACTATGTTTTATCTTAATTAAAAATATTATGTAAAATAAAGAATATTTATATATGAATAATATAATTTATGTTGTATAATTGATGTATATAATAAGGAGGTAAAAATGGAATATATAATAATTGGTTTACTTGTTTTGCTTGTTATATTAGTTATTTTTTCAATATCAAAAAATATTAATGAAGGTAATATAACAGAAAGACTTGGGAAGTTAGAAACTAATATAATTAAAGAACTTGGAGAATTTAAATCAGGAGTTAATAATAATTTGAATACTGATTTTGAAAAATTAAATGATAGAATAGAAAGAAAACTTAATATGATAAATGATCATGTTAATGAAAGATTAGATGTCAATTTTGAGAAGACAAATAAAACATTTACATCGGTACTTGAAAGATTATCAAAAATAGATGAAGCTCAAAAGAAGATAGATAGTTTGTCTACGGATATTATTTCTTTACAATCTATATTAACGGATAAGAAAACAAGAGGTATATTTGGTGAAGTTAATTTAAAACATATTTTAGTAAGTGTATTTGGAGAAAACAATGATAGTATTTATAAACTTCAATATACTTTTGATACGGGAGTTATTGCTGACTCAGTTTTATTCGCTCCAGAACCTCTTGGAACGATAGTAATTGATTCAAAGTTTCCATTAGATAATTACAGGCTTATGATAGATAAAAAAGCTGGAATTGTAGAAAGACAAAACGCTGAAAAACAATTTAAAATAGATGTAAAAAAGCATATTGATGCAATTGCTAGTAAATATATTATAAAAGGCGTTACAAGTGATCAGGCAATTATGTTTTTACCAGCAGAAGCAATTTTTGCTGAGCTTAATGCATATCATCCAGATATAATTGAATATGCCTATAAAAAAAGAGTATGGATAGCATCTCCAACAACTTTAATGAGTACTTTAACAACGATTGAACTTGTTATTAAAAATTTAGAAAAAGATAAATACACAAGTGTAATTCATGAAGAATTAAATAAACTTGCAATAGATTTTAAAAGGTATAAAGAAAGATGGGATAAGTTATCTAGGAGTATTGATGCGGTAAGTAGAGATGCTAATGATATACATATTACTACTGATAAAATATCAAAAAGATTTGATTCTATAAACAACGTTGATATTAAATTATTAGATGATAAAAAAGACTAATTAATAGTCTTTTTTTGATATTTCTATAATTAAATTCATGTTATCATCATTTGCCATAATGTTTTTATGTTTTTCTTTACATTTATTACATTCATATATAATTTTATACGTATCTTTAAATTTTTCTATATCAATGGGTTTAAGTAACCCTTTACATTTATTTAATCTGTCACCAGGATTTATATCAACATGTTTTGAACATAGACAATAAGGACAATGATCTCTTGCGGAATATTTTAATTTACTTACTTTTTTTCCGCAATTTTCACAAATGAATTCTTCATCAATCATATTAAACTTTTTCAAATTTATCACCAAATAAATTATAGCATGTATTCAAAATATTGTCTAAATATGATATAATAATTAAAGAAAATAGGTGATTAAATGATAATAAAAAATGAAATAAAGCTAGGTAATAACCATTATGCTATACACTCAAAAAATGAACCTGGTAGTTTATATTATGATAGATATTGTGAATATCAAATAATAGGAGATTATAAATTTATGATATCTAAAACAGTCTGTGATGATATGGACAAAAATGATATAGATATATATGTATTAAAGATAAATGGTACAGATAAAATGTCTGGTGAAAACGGATATATGATTAATTATTATGTAACTGATAACAGCGTTAGAGTAATTCATCGTGACATAAATGATGGGCACACCAATCAGAAAACATGCATACTTAGTGGTGATGATTATTTCGAAGCAATAACTTATATAAATGATATGTTTGAACAATATTCTGATGATTTAAATTTAAGTGATAAAGCAATGAATTTTTATGAAGAAGTTATGTCTAAGGTTTCTTTGGTGAGAAAATATGCAGTATAAGGTAACAATAGAAAATTTTGATGGTCCATTAGATCTTTTATTACACCTAATTAAAGAACAAGATATAGATATATATGATATTAAAATAGAAGAAATAACTAAACAATACTTAGATTATATCCATGCAATGAAAGAACTTAATTTATCAATAGCAAGTGAATATTTAGTTATGGCATCTGAACTTATTGAAATTAAGTCAAAAATGCTTTTACCTAAAAGGCAAACTATAGATGAAGATGAATATGAGGAAGATCCAAGAGAAGTTTTAATTGAAAGATTACTTGCTTACAAAAAATATAAAGAGATAACAAGTGAATTTAAGAATTTAGAATTAACTAGGAAATTAGTATTTACTAAAGAACCTGAAAACTTAAGTTATTATGCTAAAGAAGAAGGTAATAAAGAAGAGCTTGGAATTAGTGATTTATTAGAAGCATTTAAATTGTTAATGCAAAAGAAAGAATTAGATAAACCTCTAGCAACAAAAATAACAAAAAAAGAATTGTCAGTTTCAGAAAAAGTTGTTAAAATAAGAAGTATTTTAAGAGAAAAGAAAAAAGTTAACTTTGAAGAATTATTTGAAGTAGCAACTAAAGAAGAGGTTATAGTAAATTTTTTATCTATACTTGAAATGGTTAAGAAAAATGAAATTACGTTAGTTCAGGATAATAATTTCAGCGGAATAGTTATTTCATTAAAAGAAGGTGAATAAAATGAAATTAGGAGTTTTAGAGGGCTTACTTTTTGTAACTGGTGAAGATGGTCTTACTTTAGAAGATATTGAAAAGTTACTTGAAGTTACAAAAGAAGAGGCAGAAAACCTAATAGAAGAGTATAAAGTATCTTTAAATGATCAAAAAAGAGGCTTAAGACTAGTTTATTTAGGTAATAAATATAAACTTACTACTAAAGAAGAACATAAAGAATATTATGAATTATTAGTAGATAAGGTAGTATCTAGTACATTGTCTCAATCAGCTTTAGAAACTCTTGCTATAATAGCTTATAATGAACCTATAACAGTAGGTCAAATAGATGAGATAAGAGGAGTGTCTTCAAGGGATATGATAAGGAAACTGTTATTTAGAGGACTTATTGATTTAGCGGGAAAAAGTGATTTACCAGGTAAACCAATGCTTTATAAAACAACTGATAAGTTCTTAGATTACTTTAATTTATCATCAATAAAGGATTTACCTAAAATAGAAGAACCTAAAGAGATGACTCATGAAGAAAAAGATCTATTTATCTCAAAATATAAAGAGGAGAACGATTAATATGCCATATGGTAAAAACAAAAGATTTATAGCTTTTTTGTTGTCTACATTGATGACATTAGGACTTGGAACATCTTCAAAAAAAGATTTATTAGATAAAGATATAGTACCATCATCTATAGAATTAGATTATTTTAAGAATATTGATGCCAAAATTATAGATTTAGATTATGAAAGTTTAGATGGGAATCTTGATTTGGAAGATATCGTTTATTTAGGATTTTGTTCAGAATTACTTCATGAATATCAACAAAGAATGTATTTAAGAGAGATAGACTTGAGACTATGTACTGATGTTGATGACTTAACAAAAGGCCAATTACAATTTTTAGATAAATATTATGATTCCATCGATTATTATCTTTCTATTATTTCTAAATTAGGTAAATTATTTGATAAACACTATGGCATGTTAGCTAGTTACATTGATAGTAACAAAAGTTTTTCATTTGAAAATGAAGATACATTGATATCAAAAACAAATTGTAATTTACCATCATATGGATTAGGTGATATGATTTTAACCAAACATGTTTTATTAGACTATAATTGGGTGGGTATAGATGTTGATTATAAAGATTTTAAACCATATAGAAAATATAATTTTATTGATGAGGACGTTTCAATTAGATTAAAAGAAAATGAAAAAAATAATAATAATAATTTACCAGATGAATATGCATTATTACCAAATAATGTAGTTATTTGTGAAAACTTAGATTGTAGAAAATATGGGATGAATCAGTATCCATTAAAGAAGGTTAGTAAATCAAAGAGGAAAAAAACATTTAAACTAAATTATGTTGATAACAACATTGTAAATCAATATAAAAATCCAATGATTACTAATTATCCTTTAGGTGCCGCTAAAAAAAGAAGCGGTTATAGGGGTAAGTAATTATATATAAAATTAAAAGAGAGGAGAAAAAGATATTGTGATAATTTTATTAATAATAGTGATCGTAATTTTTTTATCATCAATAAGACAGATTAACCAATATGAAAGGGGTATTAAATTTACTTTAGGTAAGTTTAGTAAAATAATGAATCCAGGGTGGAACATTGTTTTACCGATATTTCAAAGCTATAGAAAGGTAGATATAAGAACTAAGGCAGTAGATGTTCCAGAACAAGATACAATTACAAAAGATAACGTATCAGTTAGAATAAATGCAGTTATATATTACAAAGTGTTTGATGCATCTAAAGCGGTTTTAGAAGTAGAAAACTTTTATTTCGCAGTTGGTCAACTTGCACAGACTACAATGCGTAATGCAGTAGGGGCTGTATCACTTGATGAATTATTAAGCGAAAGAGATAAAATATCTACAGAAATATGCAAGATAATTGATAAAGCAACTGATCCATGGGGAATCAAGGTAGAAGATGTTGAATTAAAAGACATTTCTTTACCAGAAGAAATGAAAAGAGTAATTGCTATTGCTGCGGAAGCTGAAAGAGAAAAAGCTGCAGTTATAACTAAAGCTCAAGGAGAAGTTGAAGCTTCAGAAAACTTAGCGAAAGCAGCAAGTTTAATGTCACAAACACCAGGTGCAATGCACTTAAGAACATTATCTACTTTAAGTGATATTTCGGCAGATAAAGGTAATACCATTATATTTGCTTTACCGGTTGAAATATTAGAAAGCTTTAAAGGTAAGTCATTAGATTCAGAAAAAGTAGAAGAAATAATTAATAAAATAACAAAAAAGAAATAGTTTAATTAAATACTATTTCTTTTTATTTTTTTTTCTTGCTTTTAATATATCATCATGAACTTCTTTGTAAGATTTACCCTTATATTTTTTACATAAACTAATCATTATATTAGGCGTAATATCATCTTTATTTTGAAGTTTAATTTCTTCTTCAATATAGTCTATTTTTGCCGTACTAGGAATAGGAGGAAGATACCTTATTGCATTACTGTATATACGGCTAAACAATTTAGACCATTTTTCATATTTTCCAATTAATTTTGCTTCCTTGCTTGTTAATTCATGCAATGGTATTTCTTTGTATTTACTTAATTTTTTATCATGTAATAATGCTATATCCTTACATAATAATTTTATTAATTCTAATGAGTATTCATCTTCATTTTCGTATAGTTCTCGTTTATTATCAGTAACTAAACACTTTGATTTTCTTACTAAGTAATTTAGATATAAAGTATTTCCTTCGTTGCTAGCTGCTTTAATTTCATTTAATAATTCATTTCTTTCTTTATTGCTAAAAGAAAAACTACTGCTAAATATTTTTGTTAATGCATCAATTAACGTATTTGGAAATTTATTATTACTATTAGATAAAAGAACATCTTTTAAATCTCTTTTTGAAATCCATATTACTTGCTTTTTTATTTTTTCTACAGGGTTAAATTCATTTATTGTATATGGTTCTTCACATAGGAAATATTCCTCATTTTGATAGGTTTCTTTTGGTATTAAATAAGATTTTTTGACATTTAATCCAAAATTATCATATAAATATTTAGTTAAATGTTTCTTTTTATTACTAGCATTTCCAGAAATGCTAGGTAATGAATATTCGTTATTTTTCTTTAATATCAAAATTTGATCATCGGTATTAAATATTATACAATATGTTTTATTCATGCTATGACCTCATTTCATTGTTTGATATTATAACATAAAAATTAAAAATTTATAAAAAAATAAAAACAACTATTAAATAGTTGTTTCCTAAATTCAAATTTCTCTTTTAAAATACATATATATTATGAATTTTCTATATCTTGAATATCCTTTGATAATTGAGTAAACATTTCGTTATTACCATAATATTTTCTATCAAATAAAATCCATCCATCACTTGCATTATTAACTTGTGGTAAAATTTCTTTAGATAATTCTTCTGGGTATTTTTTTACATCTTCAATAGCATTTTCTAATTTGAAATCACCATTTAACTCATATATTTTTGCTTGTAAATCAGATTCTAATTTACTTACATATAATACATATTTTGCTTCTTCAGTTTCTTGCAACTCAAATTCGTCATACATATTTACTAATTCATCTTGCTTAATTAAACCATTAGTAATTTTTACTATTAATTCTTTACCATCGATATTATCAGAAGAATTTATTGATGTTTCATGCATTGGCACTACTTTCTTTAATTCTTTAATAATAAGCATTTTAAATACTTTTTCCATATCTAAACTTAAATTCTTTTCTGAAGATATAGCAATTGATAGAACTAAACATCCATAAATATGATCAGCAACTGATTCTATTTTTTCATCTGGAATATTTACTTCTTTCCAACCAGTACGAACAACATTCTTTAAATTATTAGCTGCTATATAAAAATTAATAATATTTTTATTCATAAAATTCATCTCCTTTTTGAACTATTTATTTATCTAAACTCGGACTTTTCGAGTTTAATTCCTTTTGGTACCGGTAGTCGGGCTCGAACCGACATGGTATTACTACCACCAGATTTTGAGTCTGGCGCGTCTACCAATTCCGCCATACCGGCATCAACAAAAAGATTATAACATATTTATTCTTTTTTTTCTATAAAGTTTTAAGAAATAAGTGATATAATTAAATAGAGGTGGAGCTTATGAAATATTATTGTATAGGTATAAAAGGTTCGGGAATGTCAACACTTGCTCAAATATTATATGATTTAGGTAATGAAGTATCTGGTTATGATGACCATAAAGAATTTAAGTATACAGAGCAGGGATTAGTAGATAGAAATATTAAAATTTATTATGATAATAATCATGCTATAGATAAAGATACAATAGTTACATATTCTGTAGCTTTTAAAGAAGATCATCCTGAAATGAAAAGAGTAAGAAATTTAGGTTTAAAAATAGAGAGTTACCATAATGTTATGGGGCTTGTTACAAAAATGTTTGAAACAACTAGCGTGTGTGGTACCCATGGTAAAACAACAACCTCACTATTAATAAGTCATGTATTAGAAAATACTTTAGGTTGTAATTATTTTGTTGGTTCAGGAGATGGATATGCAAAAAAGGATAATAAATATTTTGTGGTAGAATCAGATGAATTTAATAGACATTTTTTGTCATATTATCCTGCAAACGTACTTTTAACCAATATAGAGTTAGATCATACTGAGATATATAAAAACCTAGATGATTTAATAAATACTTTTAATACTTTTGTTAACAAAGCAACCAGGCTAATTGTCATGTGTGGTGATGACGAAAACATTAGAAAGTTAGATGTTAAAAAAGATGTTCCAGTATTATATTATGGATTTAATGACAATAATGATATAGTATGTAAAAATGTTATTTTAAATGAAACAGGTTCATCATTCGATGTTTATATTAATGATGAATTATATGGTCATTTTAACTTACCACTATTTGGTAAACATATGATATTAAACGCATTAGGGTCTATTGCTATACTTAGAAGTTATAATATCAATAAGGAAGATATAGATAAATATCTAAGTGATTTTAAAGGTGCTAAAAGAAGATTTAAAATAAAAGAATTTGGAGATGTAATAGAAGTAGATGACTATGCCCATCATCCAACAGAAATAAAAGTAACAATAGAATCGGCTAAACAAAAATATCCAGGTAAAGAAATAGTATCAGTATTTTTACCTAATACGTATTCTAGAACCAAGGATTTAATGAATGATTTTATAGAAGCTTTAAAACTTTCAGATAAAACATATGTATTTGAAATAGAATCTGACAGGGAAAAAGTTGAAGATTTTCCTGGTGTTACAAGTAAAACTATAGTAGATAATATTGAAGGTGCTGAAATATTAGAAAAAGATACTATTCATAAATTATTAAAACATAAAAATGCTGTTATATGTTTTATGAGTTGTGCTGATATTTCAAAATACGAAAAAATATTTGAAGAACAAATAAAGAATAAAAATAATTAAATTGATCACCATAATAATGGTGATTTTTTATGAAAATATTAATAACAGGAGCAGCTTCTGGAATAGGTTATTTAACAGCTCTTACTTTGGTAGAAAGAAAACATAAGGTATATTTAACTTGTGAAAATAATAAGCAAGTTAAAAATGTAAAGGAAAAAATACATAATTATAAAAACATAAATGTAATAAAGATTAATATAACAAAAGAAGAAGATAGAAAAAAAGTATTAGATTTAAACATTGATTGTTTGATTAGTAATGCTGCAATAGCTCAAGGTGGTAGTATAATTGAAGCTAACTTTGATAAGATAAGGGAAAACTTTGAGGTAAACGTTTTTTCTAATTTTGAATTAGTAAAAGATGTATTAAAACAAATGATAGAAAAGGATAAAGGAAAAATAGTTATGATTTCTTCCTTAATTTCTAATGTATCACTTCCATTCATGGGAATTTATTCTGCTACTAAAGCAAGTATTTCAAATATTACCTCTGCTTTAAGAAAGGAATTATGGTTGATGGGAAGTAATGTAAGTATAACTTTAATAGAACCAGGTTTATACCATACTGGTTTTAACCAAGTTCTTTTGGAAAATAAATATGATAATGGAAAATATTTTGAAGATATAAAAAAAGAGTTATATAATGTAGAACACTTTGTACTTAAAATATTAGAAAAGAAAAAATTAGATTCTATAGTTGTTAAAATTGTTAGAGCAATTGAAGATGAAAAAACAAAAAGAGTTTATAGGGCACCTTACATTCAATCCATGATGAGTAAGATATATAGTATATTTAGAAAATAGGTAAAGTTAAGAAAAAAGTCTTAACTTTTTTAATATAATTTAGTATGAATAAAGAAGAACTAAGTAGAAGATTAAACCAGTTAAAGATAGAAGATTTTATATGGATAATTTACATTGTAATAATTATTATGAGTTTTTATTCTAATACTTTTGAAAGAAAATATTTTTTATATAATGATCATAAAAGTAAAGAAACATATAATAAGATAACAATTGGGATATTTGCTGTTTTAGTAGTTATATACGCATATTTCTTGAAAGATTCTATAGAAGATGTAAAAAGTCTTAAAATATATGATACAGAAAAAAAGAAAAAATTAACTAAACTTTTACTTATTGGTTCATTTCTTATTTTCTTAAGTGGTATTATATTCTTATATATAGCAATAGAGAATGAAGATATAGATGTAGAAGTTGCTTTTAATTGATAATATAGTTTAATTTTGAATATAATTTTTTAGAAGGAGGAATAAAATGACATTACCAAATATTCCTCCTAAGTTATTTTCTGCATCAGCTGTGGTAGTAGGATATATATTAATAGATGATATGACTGCTAATGAGCAAAACGCAGTAGGTAACTGGCTTATGCTTGTTGCACAGGTTTTATCAACTAACGCATTTTATAGATCAGTAATGCAAGAAAGAGGGTTAGAACCAGTAGGTTCAACTGAAAGTGGCGCAACGGAAACCGGAAGAAATAATGCTTATACTTTTTCAGGTTCTTACGGACAAAGTGCAGGTAACGTTAATACTAGTGACGATTCTAATAAAGATGAAACTTTGGCAATGCTTGAAAAGATGGTAAGAGCAATGCAAACAGAGATAGAGAATATTAAAAGGAACTTATAATGATTTTATAAGTTCCTCAAGAGCCATATTAATATCATTTTCAAATGGTGTTTTTTTATGCTAGATCCAGCGGTTAAGTATAATAAACCTTCTTCATAACCATCAATATCTAAACTTCCTCTAATTGGGATTTTAAATACTTTTCCGTTTGCAATAGTATCAGGTAAAATAGAATAATTACCATAATTAAACTGCTTGCAAATATAATTTAAATTTATATTTTTGATATTAAATTTATCTAGTAATTGTATTGCGTTATGGTTGGCTTCTTGTTCTTCTCAAAGTTTTAAGCTATTTTCTAATTCTTTTGACATAATGAATCTCCATTAAATTTATTAGATATTTTATCATGCAAATTAAATAAAAGTCAAATTTATCTCTTTTTTTATCCATTTCATTAACAATTCTACGATACTATTTATTTGTTCTTTTGTTAATTCTTTATCTTTTGGTATACCATACCATTTTTCTAAGCAGCCACGGCAACAGCAAGCACAAGCGTGTTGGGCGATAAACACTGGATGTCCTTTCATTGGTGTTTGTTTACCATCATTTGGTATGTTTGATGGCGCAAGACGTTTATTTATGAAATCATAAGCGTGTACTTTAATGATATCCATACCTTTTTCATTTATATAATCTATCATATATTTTCTTAAATGAAAACTAGCCCTAAACTTTGATTTAGATAGTTTATTTAACATTAAATCATAATCCATATAATAACCTCTAATGTAATTATAATACTATTTTAAAAAATAAAAAGCTTTTATTGAGAAAATTCATATATTTTATGGATTAAAAAATGATACAGTTAAATAACTAGTGTGTTGAAGTTGCATTCGAACTTATGATGTTTCTTTTTGTTTTACGAAGTTTGTTTAATTTGTATTCATAAATATAATAATAATTGGTTGTTTTAATAATAAAAGACATCTAATTCGTAAGAATTAAATGTCTGTGTAATTTTGATAAATAACTATAATGATTTTACAAAGCTTTCAATTATGTTTGTTAGTTCTTTTGTCTTTTCATTATCTAATTCTATTAATGGTTCTCTTAAGATACCAGAATCCATATACATGATTTCCATAGCTTTTTTAACAGGTATAGGATTAACATCACAGAATAAACCTTTACATAGGTTTAAGGCATTTTTTTGCATTGCGATTGCTTTAATTTTACTGCCCTCTAAATATTCCATAACCATATCGTGAGTATACTGTGGATAAATATTTGCAAGTACAGATATAACTCCAATACCACCTTTATCTAGGATATCTACTATTTGATCATCATTACCTGAATATATATCTAGTGCGCCACTTTTTGCTATTTTTTTAACTTGATTTAAATTTCCAGATGCTTCTTTAATAGCAATAACGTTTTCGTTTTCTTTCGCAATTTGAATTGCCGTTTCTGCTTCAATGTTAACACCGGTTCTAGATGGAACATTATACATTATTACCGGAATATTAACACTTTTTGCAATTCTGTGATAATATAGTTTTAAACCATTCTGATTAGTTTTGTTATAATATGGTGTAACACATAATAATCCATCTGCTCCCATTTTTTCTGCTTTCATAGATAGTTCTACAGCTCTTTTAGTATTATTAGAACCGGTACCTGCTATAACGGTAATTCTTCCATTAGCAATTCTTATGCATTCTTTAATGCATTTTTCATGCTCTTTTTCTGTTAAGGTAGATGATTCACCAGTAGTACCACAAATAATAATGCTATCAGTTCCGTTTTCAATATGAAATTCTATTAATTGTTCTAGTTTTTCATAGTCGACAACTATCTCTCCATTAATGTCTTTTTTAAATGGTGTAATTAAGGCAACACCAGAGCCCCTAAAAATAGACATATAAAAAGCCCTCCTTCTATACTTTATTTTAAAAGGAGGGTTTTAATGACAATTTTATAGTAGCACTTTATCTTTCAATGACAGTCATATAATTAAAATTATAATGCATATTACTTTTAATAGCTGCAACATAAGTATACGCATATGCTACTACAGTATTTTTACGTTGTAAATGTTTTTTTGATTATACCAGTGAAACTACTTATAGAAAATAAAAATATAGTATAAGTTAAAATAACTAAATAAAATTATCTAGTTATTTTCTTTGCTTTTGGTAAAACATGTCAATCTTTAAGTATATTAAAACTCGAACTACATTGGTTCGAGTTTTATATTAATTTGGTAGCGAGAGAGGGGATCGAACCCACGACCTTTCGGGTATGAACCGAACGCTCTAGCCAGCTGAGCTATCTCGCCATGAACTGCATTAATATAATAGCAAGAAATAAAGGTTTAATCAAGTGTTTTTTAAAAAAAAATTAGTTACTTAATAAACTTTTTAAAAAGTTTAAAAAAAAGATAAAATTTTGTTGATTATTACAAAATTTAACTTTATAATATATAGCTATATGGTGGCTAATAGCCTAGTAATTATTAAGTAAGAGGTAAGAATATGAACTATGAAACAAAAGAAATAAAAACAAAACGCTTAATAATGAAAAGGGGAAAAAAAGAAGATTATATGAAAGTTTACGAATATGATTATTCTGAACTTAAAGGAATTGACGGAATAGTTAAATTTGTAAAAAAAGATTTAAAAAAATTAGAATTATTATTTAAAAATGGCATGAAAAAATATTTCACTAAAATAAAAAAAGGACATATGTTTGATTGGATTATATATTTAAATGATAGTCCAATTGGTAACATATTAACTGTTGATGAAAATATAGCTAAAAAAGAAATTGAAGTTTCTTTTAATATTCATCCGTCATACTGGGGAAGAGGATATATGCCTGAAGCTTTAGAAGGTGTTATTGAGTATTTATATGAAATTGGATATGATAATGTTATATGTACTTATTATGATGGTAATTTAAAAGCTAAAAGAGTATTAGATAAATTAGGATTTAAGCCATATAAATTACTTAAGGATTCATTCAAAAGTAAAAATGGCAACTTAGTTGATGAATATAAAGTAATAATTACTAAGGAAGATTGGTTTTCTAGAACGGGTAGATTAGATCAATTAAAAGGGTTGAAGAATTCTTTTTAGAATTCTTTTTTTATGCTATAATTATCACAGGAGGATTTACAATGAAAATATTAGTAACTGGTGGAACAGGTTTTATTGGTAGTCATACTTGTGTTGAGTTACTTGATGCAGGTTATGAAGTAGTTATAATAGATAACCTTTCCAATTCAAAAATAGAAGTTAAGGATTATATTGAGCAAATAACAGGTAAAACGGTTGGTTTTTATGAAGGAGATGTTTGCGATAAAGAAGTTTTAAGAAAGATATTTAGTGAAAACAAGATAGATGCGATAATTCACTTTGCAGGGTATAAAGCGGTAGGTGAATCTGTTTTAAAGCCAATTATGTATTATAGAAATAATTTGGATTCAACCATGTCATTAATTGAAGTCGCTAATGAATTTAATGTTAAAAAAATAGTATTTTCATCAAGTGCAACGGTATATGGTAGTCCAAAAAGTTTGCCTATTAAAGAAGATTTTCCATTATCTACAACTAATCCATATGGAACAACTAAATTAATGATAGAAAGAATCTTAAGAGATTTATATGTATCTGATAATGAATGGAGTATAGCAATACTTAGATATTTTAATCCAATTGGTGCACATAAATCAGGATTAATTGGAGAAAATCCAAATGGTATTCCTAATAATTTAATGCCATATATAATAAAAGTAGCTACCGGAGAATTAGATTGCTTAGGAGTATTTGGTAATGATTATGACACTCATGATGGTACCGGTGTTAGGGATTTTATTCACGTTGTTGATTTGGCAAAAGGTCATGTTAAAGCAATCGAAAAAGTACTTAGCGAAACAGGTTGTGATGCATATAATTTAGGAACAGGAAACGGTTATAGTGTACTTGACTTAGTTAATACTTTCATGAAAGTTAATAATGTTAAAGTTGAGTATGAAATAAAAGAAAGACGTCCTGGTGATATAGGAGCTTGCTATGCAGATCCATCTTATGCTTATGAAAAATTAGGTTGGAAAGCAGAAAAAGACATAAATGAAATGTGCCGAGATGCATATAATTTTGTAATGAAGGATAAGTAGTATGATTGATGTTAATAATGAAAAAATAGAACTAAGTGAAATTGATATAGAAAGGATAGAAAATATATCTTTACTTTTAAGTCAAAAAGATTTTTCTGGAGCTAAATTACTATTTAATCGAATAATAGGATTTATTAATAAACAAAATTTTATTCAAAATTTAGAGGTTATAAAAAAATCTATAGATAAAGGCCGAGAACTTAGGGTAATAATTGATTCTAAAGATGAAGGAGATAGGTTACTTGAAAATCTTGGAATTAAAGAAAAGGCTTTTTCTAGTTCTGATATGGATGAAGAGGCTAAGCTTATTGTTTATATTGGGCAATCTATTATTAATCAGTTAGAATTAGATAATATGTATTTAAATAATGAAAAAGAAGTTGAAGATATTCTTGATGAATTAAATGCTTTTGTAGATAAAAACGCCTTTGGTGATTGGTTTGATGAAGATGATTTAAATTGGAGAGAAAAAAATGTTAAAAAGAATTAATAATCTATTAATATTTATATTTTCATTAGCATCAATTTGTTTTTTTGTAAGAGATTTAAACATAGGTGCTAACCAAAGATTTTTAGGGGATTTATCAATGGTATTTGTTCTGTTAATACCAAAATTATTAAGAAAATTATTTAAAATAAAAATAACAGATGCAATGGAATTTACGTATGTTATATTTGTTATTCTTGCTCAGTTTTTAGGAAGTGTAGTTAACTTATATAATAATGATACAACTTGGTGGTATGATTTGTTTACTCACTTTTCATCTGGGGTATTAACTACGGTTTTAGCTTTAGTTATAATGAGCTGGCTTGGAGTTTATAAAGAAAAAAACAAATGGTTTAATCTTTTGTTTATGGTAAGTTTTACACTTATGGTAGCATCATTATGGGAATTCTTAGAATTCGGTACTGATACGTTTTTAGGTATGAACGTACAGCATTCACTAGAAACTGGTGTTCGTGATACCATGGAAGATATGTTAATAGCTTTCTTAGGAAGTATAATAGTAAGTGTAACTTATTTATTAGAAGAAAAAAAGAAAATTATAAAAAAAATAGTAGACGCCTTAAAATAACGTTTACTATTTTTTAATACCATATATTAAATTTATTGGATCCATAAATAATTCCCGGTTAGGTGGAAAATAAGTTAATATTCCGAAAATTACATATACAGTAATAGTAAATATAATAGCCATGTTTTCTAATTTTAAATTATCTTTTTTCATTATTAAGTATGATATTACTTCTGATATCATTATTGTAATTAACATAATTATTATGGTTATTACTAAGTTTTCTCCAATTGCATTATAAACTGGCATAAATATTATAAGAAAAATTGGAATAGAAGCTAAAGCCGCAGTAAAGTTAGATATACATACGTTGTTAATATCTAGTTTTTTAGTTTTAACTATTATTTTTTGTATTACACCTGCAATTAATATACTTCCAAATAATATTTTCATATGTTCCCATATACTTTCATTAACTGGTGCTATAATACTGGTTACAAAACATGGTGCTTTATCATATAAAAAATGAAGTGGAAAAGTAATTAAAAACGCAATAACTGTGCCAAGTATTTTTAACTTTTTAATTTTATTCATTTTGCACCTCCGATTAATAATATGATTAATTAATAAT
>CANQAS010000009.1 GCA_947589535.1 uncultured Bacilli bacterium
TGAACCTGGATATGTAAGTAAAACTACTAAAAAGAAAAAAACAACCACCAAAAAAACGACTAACAATTAGTCGTTTTATACTATTTCTTTAGTGTTTTTGATGTTCCGTTGTCATAGTTGTTAACAAAATTAATCGCTTCATCTATAGTCATATCCTGATCGGTATCCATCTTACCACTTAAACTTATTAATATATTATCTATATTGCCAAATGTTTTTTCTTTAACGTTTTCACAATCACTACCCACACCGGTTTGTTCATATGCTAATAATTTCACTTCATTTCCTCTTAGTACATAAAGCGCTCTCGATGACATTTCATCACCTTTTTTTAATTGTTTAGTTTTAGATGTTGCATATGATGGTATATCTTTTTTTACTACTAACTTAGCCTCTACATATTGATATTTATCATCACTATTAAAGCCTACAAAATCTTGGCATCTTAAAGATGTATCTATTAAACGACTTGTAGGACTTACATAAGTATATTCATCAGGAAAAACTAAATTATTAAAGAATGACCCAAAAGTTCCTTTTGACATACAATTAGTAATACTAGCTCCTTCCATAGAAAAACTTGAAGTATAATATGTATTTTCTGTTTCCCTTAACAAATCTATATTTTCATCAATAAAAGTCGCTTTTAACGCATTATCTTCCACAAATTCAGGATTAAAAATATATGTATATTCATCAGTTGATTCTATAGTATCATCTGTTATATTTATTGATACTACTTCATTTTTATTTTTTGAACACCCAACAAAACTACCTATTACCGTCCCTGCTACCAAAATGCAAAGACCCTTCTTAATATTTTTTATTAATTTTTTATTTTTCATTTTTTATTCCTCTCTTTCAATCTTTATTAAACATTCGAGAATTTAAAATTAATAATCACTAATCATTTTCTTGTTCTTCTAATTCTTTTTTCTTTTTATAACATTTTCTTAATGCATATGGTTTAGCATCTTTAGAATTTCTTTCTATACCAAATTGATTAGAAGCTTCTTTAATTATTCTATTTAACAAACTTTCTAATGTATTATCCGTAAGGTTGAAATAACTACAGCTTATAACAATATTTTTTAAATAATTATATTCTTCTAAATATTTTTTCTCCTCTTCACTATAATTTTCATCTGAAGAATCATGTAATACAATACTTCTAAACGCTCTTATACCTTCTTTAATCTTATTATACCCACCTTCATTATTCCATTTTTCAATAATTTTACTAAAATAATATTTAGTTTTAGAATTTTCTTCGGCAAGGAATCCATTATGGCATGATGCATCATACATATAATCAATTAATGAACTATCTTCTATTTCTTTTCCATAATAACTAAACAATAAATCTCTATTATTCATATCAGTATATCCATTAGAGTTCCTTATCTCATCAAGATTTACATTTATCATATCTAGTAAATCTTTATCATCATAAATCATAGTATTTTTGAATAAATCCATTTCAAGCTTTCCAAACGAAGCTTTTAATGCTTTATTTATAGCAATCTTATAGTCATCTTTAAATTGATCTAATGACATAGTACCATTAAGTGCAAGATTTAAGTTTTTGTCATATAATCTATTTTCCTGATTATCCAAGAAAGATAAATACTTTTTTGAATTTAGATATTGCATAAATGATTCATATCCTAAATTATCTTTAGTATTTACAATATAATCATAGATAATTTTACTAATGAATTTATTATAAGAGCCACCATCATCTAAGCTTATTCCAACGCCATCTACCATTGGCATAAATGGGTGGTTAGAAAAATAAATATTTTCATTGTTTTTTAACCAATTAACAAGTTCATCAAGTTTACTAATTTCATCTATTCTTATTGTTAACATATCATTTTCTTCACTATGTCTTGTTTTATAAAAACATCTTATATCTTTTTCTAGCAAAAACGCACCTAAATCAGACATAACATCCGTTGTTTTATTTTCTTTTATTGTCATATAAAGTTTAATTTCTTTTTCATCATTTAAGTTTCTTAACTGATTCCCAAATACATTTACATAAATAAATCCATTCATACTATTAGATATTAATGCTTTATAAAAATATTCTCTAGAAACTGTCGTAATTTCATATCCGAAATTTAAATTAGATTTTTTACGTAATTTTTGAGCAATTAAAATACAATCCCTAGCCTTTTGATTTTCTTTTAAAAACTTAATTGTAGCTTTTAAATAATTACGCCTAGAAAGTTTATCATAATTATAACAATCTTTATCAGAATTAATCATAGACTGAATTTTATTTAAATACTCTATTAGACTTTTTTCAGATTCACAAGCCTTAATAAATTCTTGGTTATCTCCAAAAAATTTTTTAAAAAAATTACAATTGATATTACGTCCCATTAAAATTGCTATTAACAAATAATCTAATGCATTATCATACGATAGCAAAACTTCATCTCTTTTATAATAATCATCAGGATTTTCGCTTGAAAATGATGCTCCTTTTTTTGTGTAGTAACATTCATATGTATAAGTTTCATTTTCTTCATTAGATAATTTATTGTATGCTGAACTATCTAAATTATCTTTATCTCTATCATAAGTTACTAATTCACTATATACTTCATTACAATCTTTAAAACTTTTACCTTCGAGTTTTTTAAAAAACTCATCAATATTTTTTTTAATGTTTTCCATATCAAAACACCCCTTTTTTGTTTTTACGATTTGTTATCATAACAAAAAAAGAGCCAATTGTCAAATTGCTCTTTTACAAAACAATTATTATAATATTTCATCAATAGTATTGTAATCTTCATTAATTATATTAACTAATACTGGAATATTAAATTTTGAAAAGCCTTTTACAAGTCTTTCAGTTTCTTTAAGAAAAATATAGTACTTATTTAAAAATATTTCATCAATATTTTCTATACCATATGACTGTAATAAATCAATATTTTTATTAATAAGATCATAGTTATTGTTAATTGATAATATGACATCAGAATCAACTAATTTGCAAATATTATTGATACAATCATTACTTACTTTGATTTTTTCTAAATTATTCATCATATTTAGTTTCCTCCTTTGCCACCTATCGATGAGCCGATATTATCAGATTTAGTTTTAATGATTCTAATGTTATCATCCGGTTCAAAAAGCGTAGCAGATTTAACAATATTATATATATTATTAAATTCCTTTTCATCTAGCATACTATTAACAATAATACAATATATGATTGAATCCATTGAAATTGCTTTGCCATTATTTAATAAAGCTCCATAATATCTTAATACTTTTCTTTTTGAAATCTTAGTTCCATTAAAATTATAAGTATCATCTATATCAGAAAATTTATCTAATGCTTTTATATTTCTATCTTCTAATACATCATCTAAAATGATATTTAAATTAGATATTGCAAATATATTATCATATATGCTTTTATTTGGTATATTAACAACTACAGTGTCATATGATTTGTTAATTTTATCTATATCGGTTGGCAATTTATAATATTCAGTTAAAGTTTTTCTTCTTAAGTATGTCTTTTTACTATTTGTTGTATATGTGCCAAATATGTCTTTATCATCTATTTCAAGTTTTTTAGCTAGTTTTATCATATCGAATTTATATATATCTGATCCAGATAGTAAAGATGGGTTAAATAATGCATAATCCTTTGCACCAGACTCAAGGGCAATATCATACATATCTATCATAGAAGGTCTTCTATAACCTAATGCACTAAAAATTGTTTTGGGGTTTCCGTTTTCATCTTTTAATGATATACCATAAGTTTTTAATCCCATTAAATTATGATTTACAGCTTTATTACCTGAACAGAAAAACGAAGGGCAGCTTTTCCATACATCACTTGGCTTTATATCATTTTGAATTAATAATCTACTATTTTTCTCGTAATTTATCATGCTACCACTTATTCCAAGCTCTGGAAAATCTCCAGGTGGGTTTCCTGGTCTTCTATTTTTCTTTTTTTCTCTAACAGGGGGATATAACACGGTTGGTAACGTACTAACTAATTCTTTAAATGGTATATCCACATTAACTAATTTTGTTTTATTTATCATATCTACACTAGAATATATTAAGGTTTTTACAAAAATTTCAAGATTTTTAAGTGCGATAGATAAAACATCTTCTTCAATTAATAAATTAATGATTTTTTCAATTTTTTGTAAATCGCCATACATAGATAATCTTTGCTTTAATTCGGATGAAAATTTTTCCAAATCTATTCCGTATTTCGAGAAAATCTCTTTAATTGAATTTATGTCTACGTTAGTAACATTTAAACTATCTTCTTCAATTAATGTCGTATCATCAATAGGTATGTTATATTTATTAAATACTCTCATGTTTATAAAATTTATTTCTTTTAATATTTCAATTTGACTGGCAACATCTAATTTATCTTTAATATTATCAATAATAAATTCTACTTCGTCATCAGTTATAAAACTTGTATTTGTATTTTTGAATTTTTTTAATAATGCTTTTACATCTATACTATTACTTATAGTAGAATCATAAATTTTAACGCTATTTAATATTTTAATTTTTATAGCATCTAAGATTTTTGTTTCTTCTTCTTTTATAGTATGTACTAAGTATTTTTTTGAAATTTGACTTAGGGAAGAAAAATTGTCTAAAAATTTTAATTCATTATCTGTTAATTTTTCATTATCTGCTAAATATATATTAAGGCTTCGAATAATATCATTGTCTAAAGTAAGCAAATTATCAATATCTTTAGCAATAGTTTCTAATCTTGCTTTAAATTTTTCGGCTGATGAAGAATCAACTGATTTTAATATTTCTTTTAACTTTTCAATATTATTCATCACTACTTCCTCCCTTTATTTCATGAGAATTACCTTTATCATTACTTATACCACATTGTTCAATATATTCAGTCATTTTATACAATTGTTGATTCAATAAATCATTTATAGCTTGTAAATTATCAGAATTCATAATATCAATTATTTTATTTATATTTTTTTCTGAATCATCATAACTTTTTTTTGCCTTATAATAGAATTTATGTTTATTAGCACCAGCTCCATAACCCACTTTTAAAACAAAAACTAAATTTACTTTTTTACCAAAAATTTTTTCTAGTGAATCAGCTTTAGATGTTCTATATACTATTCTATAATCAGATATGCGATAACTTCTTAAATCTGAGTATTTTGGATTGTCATCTTTAATCTTATGCCTTGACGAAACAAAAATCGATTCATCCTTTGAAAGCATTTCTAAACCTTTTAGTATTCTTTTTTTATCTTCCATATTCAACGAGTCATCCTCATCTATTTGTTCAGATACATTAACCTCATCTGGGAAAATTATTAAATTAGTAGAATCTTCATAAAACTTTTTAGATAATTTTTGTGCTTCCGTTTGCACATCATAATACTGGGAACTATCATAGCTAAGTGATTTTATAATACTTTGGAGTTTATCTGATGCTGCGATTAATTGTTGAAATAAAAAACTAAACTCACTTGAATTAAATATTTCATCATCAATAATTGCGTATTTAAAATCTTTTAGCTGGTTTTCTAAATCATAATAGAAACCTACCAAAGGTCTATATTCCGTTTTATCCATATTATCTTTATACAAAGATAATAATTTATTAGCCCTTTCCATCTCTTGTTTAATATCCATTCTTCCACTAGCGCTTAATTTATAATCAACATCATTTTTCTTTTGAAATTCATCATATTTAGAAATGCATAACCTTAATACTTCTTCTGAATTTTCAAGTGAACCATCTTTCACTTTCGGAATAACTATATCATTTAAAATTAAAGCTATATTGTCGCCAGCATTGTTAAAATCATAAATATAATCAAACATTTCAGAAATACTACAGCCTTCTACTAATTCAATATATTCTTTGTTACCTATATCACAGCTGTGTATTATTTTTTCTGCTTCAGATAATAATTTTTTTACATTTTCGGTTAATTCTATATTTTGAGTTGTATTTTCTTGAGGCTTACTTTTTTGAGTCTTATTTTTATAATTCTTGTTCTCTTCACTTGCTCTTTTAGCTTCAATTTTTTTAGATAATCTTTCTCGTTCTAAATTTTGCTGATTTTTCATTATGATATTTTTCATTATATTATAATTATTTTCAACTATAAACTTATAAATTTCAACTAAATTTTCATTTAACATATCTGCTTGATTTAATATATTTGATAATTCACTTAAAGTTTCTATTTCGTTTTCAGACAAAAATTCATTATTAATCACTTTATCTAAAATGGTTAGAAATTTTTCATATTTATTTTTAGCTTCAGTTATGGCTCCAATTCTTTTTCTGGTTTTTTTATATTTAACAACCGAAGAATTTGTATATTTTTTTAAACCTTCAATTAACGTTTCAAATGTATCATCAATTCTACTTATTCTATCTGGAAAAGTGTTTGAAAGTTCTTGCCTTATTTGATAAAGTTCTCTATAATTGATTTTTTCCAAAAAAATATTTTCATCATAAAAATAATCTAAAAACGATTCTAGCAAGTCAAAATCATATTTGCCGTTTTTATCAAAAAAGCTTAAAAATTCATTAACTTTTTTTGAGAGTTTTTCCTGCTTCGAAAAAGATAACGTTTCTATCTCTAAATTTTTGTTTGACTCATTTATTAAATCTTGTAATTTAGTTTTTATTTCATCAATAATCTCATCTAACATTAACTTACACCCCTATCACATTCTTTTAACAAACCCTTCTTCTTTAATCAGACTATCAACACATGATTTAATTTGAGAAGGATATGTTACGGATAATTTTAATAAAGCTTCCATTTCGGTTAATAATAGTATAGTTCTTTTTTTTATATCAGCTTCATTTTCGTCATAATTTGCTAGGCAATCACTAAGCATAATGTAGTGTTCAAACAAATAAGTCAAAAAATACCTATTATTAAAAGTTTGTGTTTTACCATATAAATCATCTTTTAGAAGTTCATAATTTTTGTTTGACTTCAATTCATTAATAAAATTAGTATTATAAACTGTAAAATTTTTAATATTATTTGATTTAAGTTGTTCAATGTCCCCATCCGAAAATTTATTCGATATAAAGGTTTCCTTATAGATTTGATTAATCATTTTTCTTACTTTTTTATATGATGCTTCTATTTGCAATAAATTTTGTTCAGGTTCAAGATTATTAACTGATTGATTATAAGCATTATATAATCTAATTAATATATGCCTTTGTTTTGAATCAATTTGATCTTTTAATATTTTTTTTAAATACGCTTCGAAATCATCTTTATTTCGTGTCTTTTTTTCTGCCATAAAATCTCACCTACTATCATTATAATTATTATAACACAATACTTATAATTGACTCAACAAAGTTTTTAAACATCTTTTCAGATAAAAAACGACTAACAATTAGTCGTTTTTCTCATCTTTACTTTCTTTTTCTTCTTTTAATTCACCTGATAAGGCTTTCTTTAACTCATCTTTATTCATTGAACTATATCCTTTTATACCTTTTTCTTTAGCCATTTCTTTTAACTTTGCTAAAGGAACATCATCTAACATATCTTCATCTGGCATTTTACCATTCTCTGATAAATAATCTATTTGTTCTTTAGTTAAAGTTTCATGTTCTAATAAAGAATTAGCTATCAAATCAAGTAAATCTCTATTCTTTTCAATAATTTTCTTAGCTTTTGCATAGCAATCATTAATAATATTTCTAACTTCATTATCTATTTCTAACGCAACTTGATCAGAGAAATTTCTATTTTTATTATAATCTCTTCCTAAGAATGATGAACCTTCTGGAGTTTCTAATTGAACTGGACCAAGCGTTGACATACCATATTCAGTTACCATACTTCTTGCAATCTTAGTTGCTTTTTCAAAATCATTATGAGCTCCTGTTGTTATCTCACCGAATACTATTTCTTCTGCAACACGACCACCAAGTAATCCCATTATTTGTTCTAATAACTCTGTTTTAGTAGCTGTATATTTTTCCTCTTTTGGAAGCATTAAGTTGTATCCACCTGCTTGTCCACGAGGTATAATTGTTACTTTTTGTACGTCATTTGCATTATCTAGTTTAATACCTAAAACAGCGTGTCCAGCTTCATGATATGCAACTAATTTCTTTTCTTGCGGAGTATATTTCTTAGTTACCTTAGCAGGTCCCATTATAACTCTATCTATTGCTTCGTCTATTTCAGACATAGTAATAGCTGTTTTTTCTCTTCTTACCGCAAGAAGAGCTGCTTCGTTAAGTAAGTTTTCTAAATCTGCTCCAGAAAAACCTACAGTTCTTTTTGCTATATTATTTAAATGAACGTTTTTAGCAAGTATTTTATTTCTAGCATGTACTTTTAATATTTCTTCCCTAGCCTTCATTTCAGGAAGCGCAACGGTTACTTGCCTATCAAATCTTCCTGGTCTTAATAGTGCTGGATCAAGTACGTCTGGTCTATTTGTTGCGGCAATGATAATAATACCTTCGTTAGCTCCAAAACCATCCATTTCAGTTAGCAACTGGTTAAGGGTTTGTTCTCTTTCATCATGTCCACCACCAATACCAGTACCCCTTTGACGCCCTACTGCATCAATCTCATCAATAAATATTAGACATGGGGCA
The DNA here is from genome assembly GCA_947589535.1 of uncultured Bacilli bacterium. Lineage (GTDB taxonomy): Bacteria > Bacillota_I > Bacilli_A > RF39 > UBA660 > Aphodocola. The sequence continues at coordinate 8,666 of CANQAS010000009.1, forward strand.
TTTTGTTTAGCTTGTTTAAACATATCACGGACGCGGGATGCACCTATACCAACATATAATTCTACGAAATCAGATCCCGAGATAAAGTAAAATGGCGCATTTGCTTCACCAGCAACTGCTTTAGCAAGTAATGTTTTACCAGTTCCTGGAGGACCAACTAGAAGTACTCCCTTAGGTATTCTTGCACCTAACTTAGTAAATTTCTTTGGATTCTTTAAAAAGTCTATTAACTCTTGTAATTCTTCTTTTTCTTCGGGAAGACCAGCTACATCCTTAAATGTTACTTTTCCTTTATCAGGATTAAGTTTTGCCCTACTTCTTCCAAAATCCATTGATCCTTTTTGTCCACCAAGTTGTTTAGTAAAGAACCAAAATACGGCACCAATTAATAAAATATATGGTGCAACTTGCATTAAGAATACATACCAAGCACTTGCTGTAGGATCTGATTTAGATACTATTTTAAAATCTTTTTCCTCACTTGATTCTACTATTTTATTAATAACAGTATCAGAAAGAGGTGTTTTAACACTGAATGTTTCACCTTTTTTTGCATCTCTTAAAATACCACTTAAGTTATAGGTATAAGCTGCAGTACTAGGTGTTATAACTACTTCCTTAATATTATTTTTTGATAAAGCTTTATTAAATTCATTATATGTTAATTCCTTATTTAAATTATTATTCATATTATAGAAAATTAATAAAGCAAAGCCTATAACTAATAATAATGTATAAGGAAACATTCCTTTTTTTACATTTTGATTATTTTGCATTTTTATTTTCCTTTCTGTCATACTTTAATATTATATCATATTTTCCGCCCTTTGATTTGTCATATTTAGATTTTTTAAGACCTGGTAGCCATAGAATATTATCTTTACTATCAGTTACTATTGGATATATATTCCTTTTATATCTATCTATTTTAGAATCAATTAAAATATCCTTTATTTTTTTAGTTCCTGATCCTAATATTTCTATTTTATCTCCATTTTTTCTATTTCTTATTATAATAGGTAAAGTAATTTCATTACTATCTAACTTAGTCATATAATTAGAAGAATTATCTATTTCATCTACCACACTAATAATTCCATCAGGTAAATTTACACTTTCCTTTAACTCATAGCGATAGTTATTATAGTCATGTACCTTGTCAAAATATATCCTATTATAGGATTTAACTAAAGTTTTAGAAAGTGGCATAGAAATAGTAATATTAGGTTTATCACTATCGAGCATATCTAATATACTTTCTACTATATTATTAGTTATTAATTTAACATCATCATTATAATTATTAAATAAGTATAATTCTATAACTTTTCTTCTAATTAAAGAATGCTCTTTATTTAGTAAATTAATATCTAACTCATTATTGTTTTCTACGTTATTATAAACTTTTTTAACAACATCTATAATATAATCATCGTAACTTTCTAATTCTTTAGAAAATTGTAAAAACTTTTTATGAACATCTTTATTCTCGTCTTTTAAAAATTTAAGTATATTATTTCTAAACCTATTTCTTGTATATTCATCACTTAAATTAGAGTTATCCACAGCATAAGGAATATTTTTTTCTCTACATGCATTTTCTATTTGATTTTTAGTTAAAAATAAAAGCGGTCTTATAATACTATAATTATCTCTATTACTTATTAAAGAAATCCCTTTATAACCATTTAAATTAGATCCCCTAACTAAACGCATAAGTATGGTTTCAGATAAATCATCACCATGATGTGCAGTAAATAAATATTTAGAACTATACTTTTCTATTAATCTTTTAAAGAAGTTATATCTTTTACATCTTGCCTCTTCTTCAGTAAACTTATCATTATTATAATTTTCTATTTTCATAAATTCAAAAATTATATTATTATCTTTACAATATTTTTCTAATTTTCTAGCTTCTTCATCACTTTCTTTTCTATGATTATGATGAACGTGAGCACAAACTATTTTATTGTTATTATACTTGTTTTTTAGCATGTCTAATAAAAACATAGAATCCGGTCCATATGATACTGCTACAACAAGTACCTCATCCTTAGTTATATCTAACGTTTCTAAAAAAGCATATACTTCATTCATAAAATCACCTTATCGTATATTGTAACACAAAACATAAAAAACGCCATAAAATTATGGTGTTTTAAATAAATTTTAGAGCGAAATAAAACCAATCTAAAATTTATTTACTTTTTAGTTCATTTAGCATATAACAAAGCTCTTTCTGTCACAATATATTATTAAAAAAAGAAAGCCATATTTGGCTTTCTTAATCTACTAATTGTTCTTCTAATACATCAAGTGCATCATTTTCTACCTGTTCACTTTCTAATCTATATTTAACATTAGAATAAGTCTTAGAACCAGTACCTGCAGGTATTAGTTTACCAATGATAACGTTTTCTTTTAAGCCTGTTAGATGGTCAACCTTTCCCTTAATAGCAGCATCTGTTAAGATACGAGTAGTTTCTTGGAATGAAGCTGCTGATAAGAATGAATCGGTTTCTAACGATGCTTTAGTAATACCAAGCATTATTGGACGACCTGTAGCAGGTTTCTTACCTTGGATAATAGCCTCCTTGTTAATTCTAGTAAATTCATGCATTGAAACTAATTTACCAGATACAAGCGTTGTATCACCACCATCAGTAATCCTAATTCTAGCAATCATACGACGAGCAAGAATTTCAATGTGTTTATCAGAAACGTCAACACCTTGTGATTTATAAACTTTTTGTACTTCTGCTAAAATGTAACTTTGAGCTGTAATTGGATCAGTTACGGCAAGTAATTCTTTTGGATTAATAGAACCAATATTTAGTTTATCACCTGCTTTTACTTCTTGACCTAATTCTACGCAAAGTTTAACACCATAGTTTGTTGTATGTTCTCTTGATTCAACATCATTAGTAATTTCAATTTTATATTTTCCATTAATATCATCAATCTTAGTAATTTTACCATTAATTTCAGCGATTGTTGATTTAGCTTTAGGTATTCTAGCTTCGAATAACTCTTGTACACGAGGTAAACCTTGAGTTATATCTTCACCAGATGCAACACCACCAGTGTGGAATGTTCTCATGGTTAACTGAGTACCTGGTTCACCGATTGATTGAGCAGCCATAATACCAACTGCTTCACCAATTTCAACAACGTTACCAGTAGCTAAGTTAGTACCATAACAATGCTTACATACACCATTTTCAGTTTTACAAGTAAGTGCTGTTCTGATTTCAACTTCAGTAATACCAGCTTTATCTATCTTGTCAGCTATTGGTTCAGTTATTAATTCATTTTTGTCAATAATAACATTCTTAGTTTTTGGATCAATAACCTTTTTATTTGTATAACGACCAACAATACGTTCATGAAGACTTTCTATTACAGTACCTGCATTTTCATCTATGAATGCTTTAGCTACAACGCCTTGAATAGTTCCACAATCTTCTTCTCTTACAATTACGTCTTGAACAACATCAACTAAACGTCTTGTTAAATAACCTGAGTCTGCTGTTTTTAATGCTGTATCGGCATTACCCTTACGAGCACCGTGTGTTGAAATGAAGAACTCAGACACTGATAATCCATCTGTAAATGACGATGTTACTGGAATTTCAACTGCTTCACCATTTGGCTTAGCAAGTAATCCACGCATACCTGCAAGCTGTGTAAATTGTGATAAGTTACCACGTGCTTTAGAGTTTATCATCATCATGATTGGATTGTCTGATGGAGCTTCAACCTTAGCCTTTAATTCGGCTTGAACTTCGTTAGTTGCAGCATTCCATACAGCACAAACTTTTTCATAACGTTCTCTATCAGTTATCAAACCACGTCTATATTGTTTATTTATCGTATCAACGGTTTTTTGAGATCTTTCAACTATTTCATGTTTTTTATCACTTGTTTCAATATCTGCAACTGATATTGATATACCAGATAATGTAGAATACTTAAATCCTAAGTCTTTTAACTTATCTAGATATATAGATGTTTCAGTTGTTTTATAACGTTTAAATATCTGGGCAATGATACTCTTTAATGCACCTTGAGGAAATGGTTTAACTAAATCCATTTTAGCAATTGCTTCTGGAATATTAGTTCCCCTTGGTAAGAAATACTTCATTGGTGTTAAATTTTCAAAATTATCATCAGTTGGTTCATTTATATATTGGAATCCATCTGGCAATATTTCATTAAACTTTAACTTACCAACAGTAGTTACCAAGTACATTTCTTTTTGCTCTTCAGTGAACATATGATATTTAAATGATTTTACTGGTAAAGCAATTCTTGCATGTAACGTTAATTCTTTTCTTTCATATGCACTGATTGCTTCATCTGCGTTTTTAAATACCCTACCTTCGCCTTCAATACCAGCCTTTTCCATAGTGATATAGTAATTACCTAAAACCATATCTTGAGATGGAGTAACGATTGGTTTTCCATCTTTTGGAGATAGGATGTTGTTAGCACCAAGCATTAAGATTCTAGCTTCTGCTTGAGCTGCTTCAGAAAGTGGTACGTGTACAGCCATTTGGTCACCATCAAAGTCTGCGTTGAACGCAGCACAAACTAGTGGGTGTAAACGAATTGCTTTACCACTAACTAATTTAGGTTCAAATGCTTGAATACCTAATCTGTGAAGTGTTGGGGCGCGGTTTAACATTACTGGATGCTCTTGAATAACATCTTCAACAACGTCCCATACTCTTTCATCTTGTTTTTCAATTAGCTTTTTAGCAGATTTAATATTATGAACAATATCTCTTTCTACTAAACCATGAATTACATGTGGTTTAAATAATTCTAAAGCCATTTCTTTTGGAATACCACATTGGTACATTTTAAGAGTTGGACCAACTGCGATAACTGAACGTCCTGAATAATCAACACGTTTACCAAGTAAGTTTTGACGGAAACGTCCTTGCTTACCTTTTAACATAGAAGAAATTGATTTAAGTGGTCTATTTGATGGACCAGTAACATTTCTACCACGTCTTCCGTTATCAAATAAAGCATCAACTGCTTCTTGTAGCATTCTCTTTTCATTTTGAACAATGATTGATGGAGCGTTTAATTCTAATAATTTCTTTAAACGGTTATTACGGTTAATAACACGTCTGTATAAATCATTTAAATCACTTGTTGCGAAACGACCACCATCTAATTGAATCATTGGTCTTAATTCTGGAGGTATAACAGGAAGTGCTGTTAATATCATCCATTCAGGTTTATTACCTGATTTATCAAATGAATCTAATATGTCTAATCTTTTTAATAATCTGGTTCTTTTTTGTTCTGGAGCATCTTCTAACTCTTCTTCAATCTTAGTTATTTCAGCTTTAACATCAATTTCTTTAAGAAGTTTTAAGATGGCTTCAGCACCCATTCCAACTTCAAAAGTATTACCATATTTTTCATAATAAGCTCTATATTCTTTATCTGATAAAGTTTGTTTCTTCTCTAAAGGAGCTGCACCTGGATTAATTACTACGTATGATACGAAGTATAATACTTCTTCTAAGTCTCTTGGGGACATATCAAGTACTAATCCCATGCGGCTTGGAACACCCTTAAAGAACCAGATGTGAGAAACTGGAGTAGCAAGTTCGATATGACCCATACGTTCACGACGAACTTTAGATTTAGTAACTTCTACTCCACATCTATCACATACTATATCTTTATATCTTAATCTTTTATATTTTCCGCAAGCACATTCATAATCTTTAGTAGGACCAAAGATTTTTTCACAGAATAAACCATCTCTTTCTGGTTTTAAAGTACGATAGTTAATTGTTTCTGGTTTTGTTACTTCTCCATAAGACCATTCTCTTATTTGTTCGGGTGAAGCGATTGAAATTTTAATTCCTTCAAATCTATTTGCGTTAAGCATTATTCTTCATCCCCTTCCATAGAAGCATCATCCATTTCGTCTAACTTATCTTCAATTTCTGCTTCATAATCATCTATTTCTTCTTCAGAAACTTCTTCATCTGATGTTTCTTCTATTTCTTCTTCAGAAACAACATCTACAGTTTCCTTTGGTTTTACCATTGAAACATTATCTATTTCTTCAATTGATAAAGGAGCATTTTCATTTTCTTCCTCTTCTTCTAGAGTTTTAATATCTATTTCTTTACCATCTTCATTAATCATAGCAACATTTAATCCTAAAGCTTGGAATTCCTTTACAAGAACACGGAAACTTTCTGGGACACCTGCTTGATCAATTGGTTTACCCTTAACAATTGATTCATATACTTTAACACGACCAACAACATCGTCTGACTTAATAGTCACAATTTCTTGAAGTACGTTTGCAGCACCATAAGCATATAATGCCCAAACTTCCATCTCACCAAATCTTTGACCACCAAATTGAGCCTTACCACCAAGTGGTTGTTGTGTAACTAATGAATATGGTCCAGTTGCACGAGCATGCAATTTATCATCAACCATGTGGTCAAGTTTAATCATATACATAACACCAACGGCTACACGATTATCAAATGGTTCTCCTGTTTTACCGTTATATAAAACAGTTTTACCATCTGGATCCATACCAGCTTCGGCCATCATTTCTTGGATGTCTGACCAATTAGCACCATCAAATACTGGTGTTGCAGTGTGAACACCTAATCTCTTAGCTGCCATACCTAAATGCATTTCTAGGATTTGTCCAGGGTTCATACGAGAAGGAACACCTAATGGGTTAAGTAAGATATCAACTGGTGTACCATCTGGTAAGTATGGCATATCTTCTTGAGGAGCAACAAGTGAAATAACACCCTTGTTACCATGACGACCTGCCATCTTATCACCAACTTGAATCTTACGTTTTTGAACGATGTATACACGGATTTCTTTAGAAACTCCTGAAGGAAGTTCGTCAGAATCTTTTTTAGTATAGATTTTTATATCATGAACGATACCAGCACCTCCGTGTGGAACACGAAGAGATGTATCTCTTACTTCACGAGTTTTTTCACCAAATATTGCATGTAATAATTTTTCTTCTGAAGTAAGTTCTACCATTCCTTTTGGAGTTACTTTACCAACTAGAATGTCACCTTCTTTAACTTCAGTACCAATTCTAATAATACCATTTGCATCTAAGTTCTTACGAGCTTCTTCGCTTACGTTAGGAATATCACGAGTAATTTCTTCAGGTCCTAACTTAGTATCACGACATTGAATTTCATAATCTTCTATATATATTGATGTTAATACATCATCTTTTACCATTCTTTCATTAAGGATAACAGCATCTTCGTAATTATATCCATTATATGTCATAAATGCTACTACTAAGTTCTTACCTAATGCTACTTCACCCTTGTCAGTTGAAGGTCCATCGGCAATGATTTGTCCACGATTAACCTTATCGCCAACTTTAACAATTGGTCTTTGATGATAACATGTACCAGCATTTGATCCTTCAAAATTCTTTAAAATATAAGAATCTTTTCCACCTTTTGTCTTAACGATAATTTTCTTACCATCTGCATATTCTACAACACCAGCTGCTTTTGCGATGATACATACACCTGAATCTTTAGCAGCTTGTGCTTCAACACCAGTTGCAACAAGTGGAGCTTCTGCTCTTAAAAGTGGCAATGCTTGACGTTGCATGTTAGATCCCATTAATGCACGGTGAGCATCATCGTGATCTAAGAAAGGAATACAACTTGTAGTTACTGATACAACTTGTTGTGGAGCTACATCTATATAATCGATTTGTTTTGGTGTAGCTAAAATATTTTCACCATTTTGACGAGCTGGAACATGTTCTTGAATAATTGTATTTCCATCCATTTCTATCTTAGCTTGAGCTATGATATGTCCATTTTCTTCATCTGCTGTCAAATAATCTATTTGATCTTGTAATTTACCATCCTTAACTCTTCTATATGGAGTCATAATGAATCCATAATCATTTATCTTTGCATAGTTAGCAAGTGAAGTAATAAGTCCGATATTTGCACCTTCTGGTGACTCAATTGGACAAATTCTACCATAGTGAGATACGTTAACATCACGTACTTCCATCGCTGCTCTATCACGAGATAATCCGCCTGGTCCCAAAGCCGATAAACGACGCTTGTTATTTAATTCTGATAATGGATTGATTTGGTCCATAAACTGAGATAATGGACTTGAGCCAAAGAATTCTTTAATAACAGCAGTTATTGGTCTAATATTAATTAAAGTTTTAGGAGTTGCTTCTTCTACATCTAAAGTAGACATTCTTTCACGAATAACTCTTTCCATACGAGCAACACCAATTCTGAATTGATTTTGTAATAATTCACCAACCTGTCTTAAACGACGATTAGATAAATGGTCTATTTCATCAATTGTACCAACATTATGTAAAAGGTTTAAATAATATGATACAGATGCATATATATCTGATATAGTAAGTGTTTTAACATCTAAGCTTTGATCATTACCTACTACCTTTATAATCTTATCAGGTTCTACTGGTGAGTAAATACTTATAACTTGAACCATAGTATGATCGTCAAGTTCTTTATCCATAGTAGCATCCATCATACCATAGCCATTAGCAAGTATTGGTTTTAAAGTTTCAAGAACTTCATTAGTAATTTTAGTTCCTTTTTCAATTACAACCTTACCATCCACTGTAATATCTTCAGCTAATTTTTGATTTAATAAACGATCAATTACGTTAAGTTTCTTATTGAATTTATAACGTCCAACCTTAGCTAAATCATATCTAAAGTTATCAAAAAATCTAGTAATTAATTGGTTCTTTGCACTATCAAGTGTAGCTGGTTCACCAGGTTTTAATTTTTCATAAATCTCAAGTAGAGCCTCATCTGTATTTTTAGTAGAATCTTTCTCTAAAGTATTCTTTAGGTATTCATCTTCACCGTATAATTTTAAGATATCTTCATCACTAGATAATCCAAATGCTCTTAAAAATGCTGTAACTACAACCTTCCTATTACGGTCAATTCTAACGTCAACAACATCTTTACTATTAAGTTTGTATTCTAGCCAAGTACCTCTAGTAGGTATAATTTGAGAAGAAATTATAGAACGCCCATTTTTGTCTATTTCTCTACCATAATATACGCTTGGAGAACGTACTAATTGTGATACTATAACACGTTCTGAACCATTAAATATGAATGATCCTGAATCTGTCATAAGTGGCATATCGCCTAAGAATATTTCTTGTTCTTTAACTTCACCTGTTTCATTATTAAACAAACGAGTTTGAACTTTCAAAGGAGCAGCATATGTAGTTTTCTTCTCCTTGCATTCTTTAATTGTGTGTCTTGGTTCATCAAATGAATATTCACCAAATTCTAAAGATAATGTTCCAGAGAAATTTTCTACTGGGCTTATTTCCTCTAACACTTCTTTGATTCCATCTTGAATAAACCAATTGTAAGACTTTGTCTGTATCTCAAGTAAATCTGCTAATTCTAAAGAATTATTAACTCTTGAGAAGTCCCTTCTTTCACGGTATTCATTTACTTTTCTTATTTTATAAGCCACGTAATTCCACCCCTAAACTATATAAATTTTTAAAGAACATGTCTAAAATTAAAGACACAGTACCAATTTAAAATATTACATTAAAAATCCATCCTTGTCAATAAATTTCACAAAAAATAATTAAAAAAACTATAATTCGTCAAAATTATAGCTTAAAAATTTATTATTTTAACACTTTTTTATTACTCACTGCATTTTCTTCAAAAGTAATATAATTGTTTATTAAATTGCCTTTATAATATAAAAACCTTTTTTCTTTGTAACTACTTCAACACTTCTATATACTTCCTTCATATCCTTTATCAATGATTCCGCACCCTGCTGTTTTCTAACGACTATCCATAACTCACCATTTTCATTTAAATGTTCTTTAGCTCCCATTATAATTTCATATAGTTTTTCTTTACCAACTCTAATAGGTGGATTAGATACTATGTAATCATACTTATTATTTATATTTTCATATGCATCCGACTCATATACATTTGCTTTTAATTCTTGTTCTTTTAGTGACATTCTTGATAAGTGAATGGCTCTTCTATTAACATCTGACATATCCACAGTAAAACCTAATTTTGATGCATATATTCCTATTGGTCCACAACCACATCCCATATCAAGTAACGTTTTTTCTTGTGGAAAACTATATTCAAAGGTTTTAAGTAACAATTCTGTCCCAAAGTCTAATTCCCCTTTAGAAAATACACCATTATCTGTATAAAAATAATAACTGGTGCTGTGGATAACAGTATCAACTCTTTTTATTTCTGATTTTAAATTCTCATTGTTTGTAAAATAATGGTTCATTTTTTCCTCCATTGCTTTCTTATAAAGGTTTTGTTTAATTTGACATATTGTTATAAAGTCTGCAGTTTTCCTCTATTAAAAGTAAGTTAGTTATAATATTTTTCTACCAACACCAGTTTCTAAAATGTTAGCAGCTAAATATTATTTTAATGTAAATTTTTATAATACTTTGATTATGAGTTTTTAATATAAAATGACTTACATCAGTAGTAGGATATTATCAAATTTAATTAAATCCTTGTATCTTTTTGATACATAGTTTCCATCTTGTTACCTTTGATGATTTATTCTCACTTAATATTTTCCATAAATCCTCTTAATACTTAAATATTATACTAATTAGAATTATTTAGTCAACAAAAAAGAACTACAATTGTAGTTCCTTAAGTACTTATTTAACTAATTAAGCAAGTTCAACAGTAGCGCCAGCTTCTTCTAACTTAGCTTTGATATCATTAGCTTCATCCATTGGAGCGTTTTCTTTAACATTTCCTCCATTATCAGCTAATGCTTTAGCTTCCATTAGTCCTAAACCAGTAATATCTCTGATTGCTTTGATTACTTGGATCTTAGCTGATCCAGCATCTTTTAATACTACAGTTGCAGAAGTCTTTTCTTCAGCAGCAGCTCCAGCAACTGGGGCAGCAGTAACAGCTACAGCGCTTGGATCAACACCAAATTCCTCTTTCATTGCGTCTACTAATTCTTTTACTTCAAGAATTTTCATTTCTTTTATTGCATCAATAATTTCTTGTGTACTTAATTTTGCCATTTTTAAATTCCTCCTTATTTTTAATTAAATTATTCTTCTTCTAAATTTTGACTATGTAAGTCAAGACAGATAGCAACGTTTTTAACATGTTCCATTAAACCAGCAGCCAACATAGTAAGTAAGCCGTCTCTTGATGGTACGCTTGCTAATTGTTTTAATTCTTCTAAGCTTGTTTCTTTTCCATCAACTATACCACCCTTCAATTCAAGAGCAGGATGATCTTTGGCAAATTCTGATAAAACCTTAATAGGTGCAACTGCATCATCTGATGTTGCAATTGCAGATGGTCCCTCAAGACATTCGTCTAAGTTGATAGATAATTTGTCAAATGCTCTTTTTGTTAAAGTATTTTTATATACTTTATAAGAAGCGTCTTGTTCACGTAGTTTACGACGTAAATCCATTATTTCAGCATCAGTTAAACCACGATAATCAAATAAAATTGCACTATTTGCGTTTTGAACGCGTTCAGCTATTTCATTAACTACTTCTTCTTTTTTAGCAATTATAGCTTGGTTTGCCATTATCTTACCTCCTTTATTAGTATAATAAGTACCTTTTATAAATTAAAAGATCCCCATGTCAAAGACATGAAGACCTTAAAATTCTTTGTTTGAACTTAAGCCCTCGGTAGGAATAATAGTTATGCAAATACTTGCTCCTACTGTCTTTGGTACTTTATAATTAACTGGTTTGTCCAGATAACTATCAATATTCTAAACTATTTATTATTATTTGTCAAATGATGCTAGATCAACTTTAACTCCAGGACCCATGGTTGAAGCAAGTGATACGTTCTTTAGGTATATACCTTTAGCTGCTTGTGGTTTAGATTTGATGATTACATCCATAAAAGCTTTAACGTTTTCTACTAATTTATCATCATCAAATGAAACTTTACCAACCAAAGCATGTACGTTAGCATACGAATCAGTTCTGTATTCAACACGTCCTTTTTTAACGTCTTCAACAGCTTTTTTTGTATCCATAGTAACTGTACCAGTTTTTGGGTTAGGCATTAATCCCTTAGGTCCTAAAACCTTACCTAACTTACCAAGTAAAGGCATCATTTCAGGTGTTGCAATAATTACGTCGAATTCAAACCAATTTTCTTTTTCGATTTTAGTAATCATATCAACATCACCAACAAAGTCAGCTCCAGCATCAACAGCTGCTTTTGCAGCATCACCTTTTGCTAAAACTAATACCTTCTTAGCTTTACCAGTACCATATGGTAATACGATTGCTCCTCTTAATTGTTGATCGTTTTTCTTTGTATCTAAGTTTAATCTTACTGCTATTTCAACGGTTCCATCAAATTTAGATACTGAAGTTTCTTTAACTAACTTTACAGCTTCTTCTAAAGAATATAACTTACCCTTTTCTATTTTGCTTAAAGCCTCAGTATACTTCTTACTTTTCTTTTTCATTTTCTTACCTCCTTGTGGTATATAGCGGATTTTCCTCCCACATAGATAACTCTATATGTATTATTTTGTTTTAATTTCTTTTAATTATTAGTCTTCAATTTTAATTCCCATGTTTTTAGCAGTTCCTGCAACTATTTTCATAGCTTCTTCTACAGTATATGCGTTTAAATCAGGTAATTTAATCTCAGCAATCTCTTTTAACTGTGCGGTTGTAAGAGATCCAACAACTTCTGCAGCTCCTTTTGTAGAACCTTTTTTAACCTTTGCAACTTTCTTGATTAAGAATGCAGTTGGTGGAGTTAAGAATCTTAACTCAAAACTTCTATCATCATACACAGAAATTTCAACTGGAACGATATCTCCCATCTTATCTTTTGTTGCATCATTATATTTAACACAAAATTCACCAGAGTTAACACCTAATGGTCCAAGTGCAGTACCTACTGGTGGAGCAGGTGTAGCTTTACCTGCTGGTAATTGTAATTTTAACTTTCTTACTAGTTCCTTTGCCACGAAAAACACCTCCTATAATAAATTTTTTCGCGAGTGGTCAAATAGCCTTTATTTTTTAATCCGCGCCTTCCACTAATTTTCTTTCATCATCTATATAAAATATATAGCTGCGCCTTCAATTTTAGCACAGTATATATGACAAAAGCAAGTATTTTTTATACTTATTCTTTTATAAATTGAGTTAATTCTAACTCAACGGTAGTTTCTTGACCAAATAGGTCAATTGATACTTGTGCAATTCCATTATCTATATCAAGTTCAATAATTTTACCGGCAAGCATCTTAAATGGTCCATCAGTGATTTTAACAGTATCACCAACTTCATAATTAACATCAACTATTTCGCCAGTATAACCAATTTCTTTAAAGATTCTTTCTACTTCATCATCATATAATGGAACTGGCTTAGCTCCCTTACCTGATGATCCTAAGAATCCAGTTACACCAGGAGTATTACGAACTATGTACCATGAATCATCTGACATTATCATTTCAACAAGTACATAACCTGGAAATAACTTTTTCATTTTTTCTTTTTTCTTACCGTCTTTTATTTCTACTTCTTTTCTTTCGGGAACAATTACCCTAAAGATATTTTCTTGTTGTTCCATTGAGTTAATTCTCATATCTAACTTTTCTTTAACTTTTGCTTCATGTCCAGAATAAGTATTAACAACATACCACTTTTTTTCTTCCATATTATCCAATTAACTCCTTTACCTTTGAGATTAATGCTATTATTAAATCAGTCGCAACGAAAAATAAACATATAAATACTATGAATAATAAGGTTGCAACAGAAAATTTAAATAAGTTTTTCTTTGAAGTCCAAACAACTTTTTTTCCTTCTTTTTTAACATCAGAAAAAAAGTCTTTTAAAAACGCAAATAGGTTTCTTCTTTTTTTTGTTTTTGCCATAATATTTCTCCCATAAGTCCAAAATAAAAACACCTTTTTAGTGCTAACTAATTAAATATTAGCACAATTATTTAAAATAGTCAATTTATTTCATCTAATATTTTTCGAAGTTTTACTCTTATTCTAGCTAAAGCTCCATCTATTGCTTTCTTTGTCTTACCAAGCATATTAGCAATATCTTCGTATGAGAAATTATTAATTCTAAGCTCATATACTTCTCTTTCTAAACTAGAAAGCTCATTTACTAATTTATCATTAAATAGTTCGTTTTTCTCTTTACTTACAAGTAAATCTTCTATTCCACCAGTTGAATCTGAAACAAAATTATCAAAACTTTGTTCTCCAGCATTAATTTCATAATCAAGTGAATATGATTCATTTAAAACTTTATGCTTTTTCCTGCTTACGATTCTGACCGCACTTATTATAGACCTTTTTATACACAAGAACGCAAACGTAGAAAAACGAATGTTTTTTTGATCTTTAAAACCATCCACGGCATTCATAAGCCCTATTAAACCTTCTTGATATAAATCATTATAATCAATACCTTTTCCCACCACTAACTTACTATATTTATTAGCATAATAACTTATTACTGGATCATACTTTTTTTGTAATATAGAATTTGCCTCATCACTATTATCAGCAATTAAATATAGAAGTTCATTATCTATTTCAGGATTTGTATAGTCTTTTTCTCCTATCAAGAGTGTCACCTACTTTCTTTGTCTTACCACCTCATATATCATTATACCTGCCGCAACTGATGCGTTAAGACTATTTATTTTACCATACATTGGAATTCTTGCAATAAAATCGCAATTCTTTTTTACTAAATTACTCATTCCAAAACCTTCACTTCCTATTATTATGCAAGTTGGAATAGTATAATCTAGCTCATCATAAACACTACTATTTTCCATATCCGTACCAACTATCCATACACCTTTTTGCTTTAACTTTTTAATTGTTTGATTAATATTGGTTATTTGAACTATCTTAACATAATCTAAAGCACCTGTTGATGTCTTCATAACAGTACTATTAACTCCTACGCTTCTATTTTTAGGAATTATAATATAATCAACCCCTGCTGTTTCACAAGTTCTTATTATAGCACCAAAATTATGAGGGTCTTCTATATGATCTAATAAAACTATAAAAGGATTAGTGCCTAGATTTTCTAACATTTCTTTTTCACTTAAATATTTATAATCATCTATTTCTAAAATTATTCCTTGGTGATTTCCATCTACTATTCTGTCTAATTTGCTTTTATCCATATAATTTATGTTAACATTAGCATTCTTTAATGATAATTCTAAATCAGAGTTTGCAAATGTATTTAATAAATAAGCCCTTTTTATTTTTCTTTTATTATTAATTAATTCCTTTGCTACGTTTTTGCCATATACATACATATTACTCACCTATTATCTCTTTCATAATTTCTTCTATTCTATTAATATCTTTATTTTTATATAACATCCCAAATAAAGCTTCTAGAGCAGTCGCCTTCTTATATGTTTTTATATCAACATGTTTAGGTTTTGAGTTTGTTTTATAATTTCTAGCTCTACCTACTGTATATAACTCTTCCTCAGTTAAAACGTTTTTATTAATTAGATTTTTTAATATATTTGCTTGGGCTTCTGCACTTACGTATTTTATAGCTTCCTTTTGAAGTTCTTTTGCCTTAACCTTATATTTATCAGTCAAATAGTCTCTTATTAAAACTTCATAAACCGCATCTCCCAAATATGCTAAGACACCAGCATTAATTTCATTAGTAATCATACAAATCACATCCAATAGTATTAAAACATATAAGTATACAAAAAACAAGGATTTATTCCTTGTTAATCTATCTTTAAAATCTTTTCTCCATATTTAGAATATAAATATTTTTCTCTTGCGTATCTAGCTGCATACTCAGGATTTTTTAATTTATCGACATCGTCAGTTAACGTTATTTCTTCTTCTTTTAATTCTTCTAATTTCTTAGTAAGTTCAGCTTTTTCCATTTTCTTTTCCCTAATTTTTGCAATGTTACTAACCGATGAAATTATACACAAACATATAATAAAAAAACAAATTATTGGCACAAAAACCATCCTACGGCGATCTTTTTCTTTCACTTATATCACTCCATTATATTTTTATTATATAATGATATGTATAATTTTTTCAACTTTTTTTGTCGCTGAAGTAAAGAAATTGACAAAAGAAACAGCCAAATATAAAACATATACCAATATATATTGATAAAACTCCATTATTGAGTTTATATAATAAATAATAAAATAAGGAAACATGCATTATTAGAAATAATAACTCTGATACACTTTTTACTAAAATATTTTTAATCATTATTCTTCTATAATATTTTAGGGTTATTAAAAAAAACATACCATACAAAAACGCATAAAAAATAACTCTAAGTTGTTCTTCTAAATTCACTATTTAAATAGCCTCGCCATCATACCATTTTCTTTTTTATCTTTTTCATCTTCAAGATAAGATAATGTATTTAAAACCCCTTTTATAACTATGGTACCTTCATATGTATCAAGTTTTATTATTTCCAAGTTTTTTCCTTTAATTCCAAGAATGCCAGCGGTAGTTTCTAATAAAAATTCCTCATTATCAAAACTATCTATTTTTACAATACCATTTATTTGAATGTTTTGTCTTTCAGTAACTACTATATTATGATTTAAAAATTCTAATTTATCAGCTTCTTTGTTCATGGTTCCTCCTGATAAATTATATTAGAAAAAAAAGAAAGTATTCTAACTTTCTTTTTTATATTCTTCTATTATTGCTTCTTCTATAGTTTCTCTTAATTCTT
>CANQAS010000010.1 GCA_947589535.1 uncultured Bacilli bacterium
CTTTCTATATACTTATTTTCCTTTTCTAATTCTTTAAGACTTTTTTTAGGTGTAGGTAAATCTTTAGGCATCGTTCCACCTAATTCTTTTATTGTTTTTCTTATTTTACTTCCAAATTCATAATGAGTTTTGTTAGCATTTTTTTGCGTTTTAATTTTTTCTCTTTTTAACTTTGATTCTGTTTGTGTAATACGAAATAAATTTGCACAAGTTCTTCACTACCCATATTATCTAATATATCTTCTCTATACCTTTTCGTGCAATTAAGTAGCACGCATACCTTGATAATTTATAATCATTAATTTTTTTGATGCTCCTTTAGGCATATCTATCGTTTTGCCGATATCGGCAAAATGATCTTCAATGCTATTATTGCTTAACTTGCAAGCATCTTTTGCCTTATTAATAACACCTTCAAATTTTCTCCATTCTTTATAATCTAATTCTATTTGTAATTCCCTGGCAAGCCAATACTCTATACCATATTCATCAATATGTTTAATACTTTCGAATGTTTTAGTTGTTTGTTCAATCTTTTTCATATTTATTCCCCCTTACTTTTATGAACTAATTAAATCATATCATTAGAACATTTGTTTGTAAATGCTTTTTATCAAAGAAAAAACAAACCCTTAAAGATTTGTTTATTTTGTTAATGATATTTTATAGCTTTCATCTATCATATTACATATTTCTTTAGTTGGCATGCTACCATCTAGCTTTATGGTTATCCAATTATTTTTATTCATGTGATAACCTTTAAATATTTTATTATTATCTACTATCTCATTTATTTTTTCCTTATCGCACCTTAAATCAATGATGGTAATTAAATTATCAGTATTAGCTACTAATTTATTTTCATTTATCATTAATACTGCGGCGTACCATTTATTATTTATTTTATTTCTTAAAACCGCATCAGTGGGAAATTTATCCCATAAAAATTCTAAATCATCGCCGTATTTTTTCTTAACATAAGAAATTATTTCTTTTTCTTGTTTACCTTTAAATATGTCCTTGGTCGTGCTTTTTTCAATAATATCTTTTAATATTTCATCATATTCTTCTTTTAGCTTACCTAAAAAATTTCCATATGTGTTTTTAACATCAACAAGTATATATTCACTATTTGTCTGTAAATCAATTATTTTTGAAGTTTTCTTATTTTTTGATATTTCAACTATAATCTTAAAATTATCATCATGGGTTTTACTTTCAAAAACATAACAATCATTTTCTTTAATAAAACCATATTTTAATAGGTTTTTATAATTAATTTTTCTATCTTGAAAATCATTATCTAAAATTCGCATATAATAATACTTCCTTGTTAAATTAATTTAATATTACTTCCGTTTGATCTGTTATTTTGGTTCCAGGCGCAACACTTTGATATTCTACGTACCCATCTAAATCTATTTTATGCTTAATGCCCAACTTAGTTAATACAACATCTGCTTCCTTATATGAATACCTTTTTAAATCAGGCATTAAAATAGAATCATCATTAGTAAATATAAATACTTTATCTTTAGTACTTATGGTCGTATTTTTATTTGGATATTGGTCTATTACTTTATTACCATTTCCAAAAATAACATACGTAGCACCTTTATTTGATAATGATTCTTTTACCATTTCAACCGACTTATTTTTATAATTTGACAAGGTATATTTTACAACCTCTTTGTTAAGTTCTGGAGCTTCTTCAAATATTTCTAGATACTTTGCTGTATCTTTAACAATTGTTTTTACAGTTTCAGGTAAAACACTTGAATTATAGCTTCTTTGAAAGGCAACGTATAAAATGACTTCTGGATTGTCTTTTGGGTACATACCAGCAAATGACGTTATGTAATCATACTTTCCTTCATAGTACTTACCAGTTTTTGGGTTAGCAATTTGAGCAGTACCAGTTTTACCAATTAAATAGTATCCATCTAATCTATAATTATAACCAGTTGTGTCAGATTGTTCACCATTAACAACGTTATACATTAAATCTTTAATTTTATTTATAGTTTCAGTACTGGCAACTCTTTCTCCTTCTTTAGTCTCTGCTTTATAAGTAACCTCATTAGTGGATGGATTAACCGTTTTTTCAACAATATAAGGGTTTAGGGTTATACCATTATTTGATATTGCTGTAAGAGCTTTAATTTGTTGTATTGGTGTTGTTGTTATTCCTTGACCAAAACCAGCATTAACAACTTCAACGTCGTATTTAAAATTAACTTTACCAGAGTACTCGTTCGGTAATTCTATGTTAGTAGTACTTCCAAAGCCTAATTTTTTATAGTAATCAAGTAGTTTTTGTTTAGATAGGTAGTTTTTTATCATATTTGCAACGCAAGTATTAGAAGATAAAGTATATCCTTTTGAATATGGTATCTCTCCCCATCCAGTTTTATTCCAGTCACTAACCACATCATCTCCGATAGTATAAGGAGCGGTGTAACAAGTAGTATTATAAGGATCCCAATTAGGATTATTTTCCATTGCAGCCATATAACTATATGTTTTCATAACTGAACCTGGTTCGTACGTATAAGATACTAATGGATTTAAATAATTACTTATCTCCTTAGTATTAGGGTTAAAGGTAGGATTCGTTGCAGAACCTAATATCTTTCCGGTTTTAGCATCTGCTACGACCGCTACAACCCACTGTGCACCAGATTCTTCTTTAGCTTTATTTACAACGGTTTCTAAAGACATTTGAACATTTGAATCAATTGTTAAATAAACATCATTACCGTCTACTTTTTCTTTTCTTATTTCGTTAGAATTCGGAAATTTATAACCGTTTAGGTCTTTTTGGTACTCGACGTACCCATCTGTGCCAGTCATAATATCATTATATTTTTTCTCTATTCCCATTTCACCAATTATCTTATCATTTTCTCCTGTTGTAGTATAGCCAATCACATATGATAAAAAACTGTTATTTGGATAATATCTTTTATGAGTGGTTATAAAATCAATTCCATATAATCCTAGGTTTTCAATAGCTTCTTTTTGAAGTTCAGTAAGTGATTTACCCTTTGATCCAAACTCAACTTGATAAGCATCTTTATTTAATCTTTCTAGTATTTTTTCCTTAGACATATCAAGTACCGTAGATAATTTTTCCGCTGTATCTTCTTTATCAACTACGTGTTGAGGTACTTTGTACCCCTCACTTCTTTTAGGATCTAGATATGCAATTATTGTATATGAATTAATGGTTTGTGCTAAAACTTCTCCATTACTATCATATATATTACCTCTTAGGGCATACAGAGTTTCCTTTTTAGTATTTCTTTCATTAGAAAACTTTTTTAAATTAATACCATCTACTTTTCCAGATATACAAAGGTAGCCTAATCTTAATATCAATAAAAAAAGAAGAAGGAAAAAAAATAAAGTAAAAAGTATAGTTATAACTTTTTTATTTTTATTTAATCCTTCTCTTTTCATTTTTAAATCACCCTTATTTTTGTATTACAATAATATTATTATTATTATACTCCAAACCATTACTTGCTGCAACTAATTGCATGTTTTCTAACGAAATTAATTCATTAACTTTCATGGTTAAACTTTCATTTACCTTTTCTTGTTTAGTAACGTCTTTTTTAAGTTTTTCAACTTCTATGTTTATAGAGGATAATTGAGCCTTAAAAAACAAGATTGAAACAAAAACAAAACACGTTGTTATAATTGTAAGAGTAATTATTTTCTTTTCAAATTTAGCTTTTTTTCTTCTAGCCATTTTATCCCCTCCTTTGTTTTATAGCAACCCTAAGTATTGAACTTCTTGATCTTTTATTGTTTTCAAGTTCTTCATTACTTGGTCTTATTTTCTTTAATAGTCTAAGTTCTGGTTTATATTCGTCTGGAACTACAGGTAATCCTTTGGCAAGTGGATTTTCCTTTGCTCTTGATGATAAAACATTTTTAGCAATCTTATCTTCCAAAGAATGAAAGGTTATAATTGCAATAACACCATCTTCATTTAATAAATCAATTGCATCATTAAATGATTTTGGTAATATATCTAACTCATTATTTACTTCTATTCTTATAGCTTGAAAAGTTCTTCTAGCAGGATGTGTTAACCTCTTATACTTTTCAGGAACCGCGTTTGATATAACCTCTGCTAATTCTAAAGTTGTTTCTATAGGTTTAACCTTCCTTGTTTTTTCTATTTCTCTTGCTATTTGCTTTGCATACTTTTCTTCACCATAACTTTTGATTATTCTATATAAATCATTAAAAGAATAATTATTAACCACATCTTTAGCGGTTAGCTTAGCACTTTTATCCATACGCATATCAAGTGGTGCACTTTTGTGAAAACTAAACCCCCTTTTTGCATCATCAAGTTGAGGTGATGAAACACCTAAATCAAACATGATGCCATCAACACTAGTAACCCCTCTTTTATTTAATTCTTCTTTCAAATTAGAAAAATTAGTAGGGATTATTTCAAAATTACCACCAATTTTTTTAAGAACGTTTTCACTATGTGCTCTTGCATCTTCATCTTGATCAAAAGCATATAATTTTCCCTTTTTTAATCTTTTTAAGATTGCGCTCGAATGACCTGCATAACCTAAAGTACAATCAACGTATATACCATCAGTCTTGATGTTTAATGCGTTTATTGTAGGTTCCAATAAAACGCTTATGTGTTTCATCTAAACCTCCATACCGTCAAATAAGCTTTCCGCTAAGTCCGACATATTTTCTTCGTTTTCGCTAAAGAATTCATCGAATCTATCAGAAGACCATATTTCAAGTCTATCATTAACACCGATAACCACGCATTCTTTCTTTAGGTTTGCATAACTTGCTAGTGGGGATGGAATAGCTACTCTACCTTGTTTATCAAAAGTGCATTCGGACGCTCCTGATAAAAAGAATCTTAAAAAAGCTCTTGCATCCTTTTTGGTGAAAGGAAGTTTTTTTAATTTGTTCACTAAGTTTTCCCATTCGGTTTTAGAATATATGAATAAACAACCTTCTAAACCACGGGTAACAACGAATGTTTCACCAAGTTCGTATCTAAATTTTGAAGGTAAAACTAACCTTGCCTTATCATCAATATTATGATGAAACTCTCCCATGAACATATTTATCCCCCACATTCTACCACTATATTCCACTGGCTACCACTATAATACCATAATATATGATGAAATGTCCATAGAATTTATATAAAAAATATATATTAATTAAACTTTACGTAAAGTAATAAAATATTTTTTTTAACTAATAATACTACCATTATTAATTAAAAAATGTTAAAATTGTCTTATGATGAAAAATATATTAATCGGGATAATAAATATGTATCAAAAAATTCCTGGCCCATGGCATGGTTATTGCAAACATATACCCACTTGTTCAGAATATACAAAAATGGCAATAAAAGAGCATGGTTCAATTAAAGGAATGCTTTTAGGAGCTAAAAGAATCTTAAAATGCAATCCTTTCGGAACGTATGGATATGATCCCGTACCAAAGAAGGAGAATAAAAATGAAAAGTAAGATTTTAACTATTATAGGGGTTGTTTTGTCACTATTTATACTTAGTGGTTGTGCTAAAGAAAATACTACTGCAACAATGACAGCCTACACCAGTGTATATCCAGTAGAATATATTTTGGAAAATTTATATGGAGATGAAATTGCCATATACGGAATTTATCCAGATGGTACAAATTATAAAAATTATAAACTAACAAACAAACAATTAAATGATTATAGTAAAAGTGATTTATACGTATATAACGGAACGATAAAAAAGGAAAAAGATTATGCTGTTAGTATGATAAATAAGAATAAAAAAATAAAAGTAATAGATGCATTCTTAGGTATGACATATACTTATGATGTTGCAGAATCTTGGCTTAACCCCGCTAATTATTTGATGATGGCATCTAACATAAAAAAAGGGTTAGAAGAATATATTGGAAAAAATATTGAAATTAAAAAAATTGAAGAAAATTATGAAAAGTTAAAGCTTTCACTTTCTGAAGTGGATGCCGAACTAAAACAAATTGCTACGTCAAGTAACAATCCAACAATCGTTGTTAGTTCCAACACCTTTAAATTTTTAGAAAAATATGGATTTAATGTTATTTCGTTAGAAGAAAATGATAACCTTACTGATAAAGTGATTGCTGATGTTAAGAAAATGTTAAACAATAAAGAAATTAATTACGTATTTTTAAAAGATAATGAAGAAGAAAACAGTACAATTAAATCGTTAAAAGAAACATATGGTTTTAATACTATCAAACTAAATACAATATCTACATTAGATGCTAGCGACAGGAAAAACAAAGAAGATTATATATCTATAATGATGGAAAACATAAACTCAATAAAATTAGAAGTAAATAATTAAAAAAGTACAGTAAATGTACTTTTTTTAATTTTATTTTTAACCATAACTGCTATCAAAATGGTTTGCTTTTTGTAATCCAATAATCATATTACAATACAACTGTTTTCTATTTTTTATCGATGAAAAAGAAAAATACTAGCTTTTGCTAGTATCTATTCCCGTTTCTATAAAGTTCTCTCCTTTGAAAGGTTCTGTTTTTAATAAGTCTCTATAATCTTGTTGTCTTAAAACTTCATATACCATTATTGCAGCACAATTAGATAAATTAAGTGCTCTTACTTTACCAGTCATCGGTATTCTAAGGCAATGATCCAAATCATCTTTTAATATCTCTAAAGGTATCCCACTACTTTCCTTACCAAATACAAGATAAATATTTTCATCCTTATTACTATAATCAAACGAGGTATGAGGTTTCTTACCATATCTAGTTAAATAGTAATATGTGCCTTTATTTTTACTTTTAAAATCGTTCCAGTTTTCATATACCTTATAATCACAACTATCTATATAATTGGCACCACTTCTTTTTATATAACTTTCATCTAAAGAAAATCCAAGTGGTTTAATTAAATGAAGTTTAGTATCAGTAGCTGCGCAAGTACGCATTATATTACCAGTATTTCCTGGTATTTCCGGCTGATATAAAACCACGTTAATCATTTATTACACTTCTTTCTTTTAACAACTTAATAATATCATTTTTATTTTTTAAAGTATTTAAATTTATTACATCAGATACTTTTCCATCTTTATAAAATACAAGTTCTGGTGCATATTGATAAATAGGATCTGCAATAGTAGTTCCATTTATGTTTATATATATAATTTCATTTCCTAAATTATACTCTTTTATAACTGGTATAAATATATCATCAAACTTTTTAGTATCATCCTCTCTACTATTAGAAACATAAATAATAGCCTTTGGTTCTTCTATAACATGAGTTGATATTTCATTATAATTTATCTCGGTTAAATAATTACTGATTTTTGAGGTAGATAATTCATCCTCCTTCCTATTTTCATTAAGTTTTAATGCAACTATAAGTACTACTAAAGTAGTAATACATATAACTCCTAATAATATTTTTCTTTTTGTTTCTTCTTTCATAAAAGCCTCCTTTATTATAATTATATTTTAACATATTTATAAAAAGGAATAAAGAATAAGTACATAATAAAAATGAATATGTAAATTATTACACATCCATTTTTATTTTAAACTATTCTATAATACTTATATTTATATTCCATTGAACAACTGTTTTTCTATACATCAAAATAATCCTTAATTAGTATATTATAAAACTAATTTTTAACATTACTTTCTTTTGTATTAAATTTATTATTAATATAACTAACCATTGTGCTTGTTCTTGCAAAATAAGTGATACTATATTTATCATATGAAGCTTCAATATATTCTTGTTTTTCTTTAGGTAGATTAGAAAAATCAGCATTACTAATTACATTCCCATTAACTTCTAACGACATATGATAATTATCATATTTATTTATTAATTCATCATAAGACATACTATTACTGTTAGCAATAGATTTAATCAAACCTTTTTCTATATTATCTTGCCATATTATAAAATCTTTGGCATGTTCATATTCCTGTTTATTGGTAAAATTCAAGTGACCACAGCAATCAAGTTCCCATAATCTCATCAAATAAAACATAGTTTCTAAATCTTTGATTTTTCCATCTAATAATCCATTAGCTAAACCCCTATAATATTTTTCCGAAAGTTTTTTTTCAGACTCTGCTCTAATTTTCATTCTTATACTGTTTTTTTCTTCTTCCGTTAACGTTACTTTTTCTTCTTTTTCATAAAATTTCCAAAAATCTTGTACATCACTTTGCGTAATTTCTATTGAATACATTAATTTTAAAAATTCTATTTTTGATGCATCATCATTTATATTAAGCATACTATATGCGGTATTTAAATTATTTGTAAAAACCGAATTAACTAGATTGTTAACTTCATAATCGTTTTCAAAAATTCTGCTTAAATCATATGATCTTATATAAGAAATCTTTTTATTATAATTCTTAGGTGTAGTATTTAAACTTTCTGCCATTTTTATTTCAGCACTACCTTCTAACAGCCATGTATTCCAAAGTGAATTTACGTTTGCTTTATCAAATTTTCTACAAAAACCAGTTTCAATGCCGTTTTCATCATGAAAGTCATTTGAAACGTTTTGAAATAAGTGTTCTATTTCATGAATAAAAATGGTTTTATCAATACTAATTCCATCTTCTGCATTACCAGTCATTTCCTGTGTATTAGAAAACATTTTCATCATTGTTGGATTAAATGCCAAAACTAAATCATCTGTTACGTATGCGTTTGAAGAAGTTGTATTATTTTGAAAAATTTTTAAGTGTATTAATGTATCACTTACTTCCTTTAAATTATAATAATTGTTTTTATTATTATATACTTCAACAATTAGATTACAAATATTTTTTATGCTTTCATCTGAAGCATATGAGAAAAAAGTATTAACTGAATTTTTATCTTGCTTCATATATAAATCATTGTTTCTAATAACATTATTATATAGCTTATATGGATCTATACTATTACCACTAATTAATTCAGTATTTTCTTTCTTTTGAGATTTAACACTGTTAAATATTTTTAATGTGTTCTCTAAATCGTAATATTCTGACAAACTAAATTCATAATCATAACTTTCTAAGGTATTAATAAATTCATCATAATTAAACTTATTTAAACTAATTTTAGTGCTTGTTTTATCATGTTTGATAGGAGATTTTTCATCACTATATTCTACATTTATATATTCATTATCAAAATCTACATATTTATTAGTTTCAGATGAGTAATTATTATCTAAAACAGAATTATTACTAGAAGAATAATCATGAACAGTTTTAGCAACTATCGCGATAGTACTTGATGCAATCATCGCCGTTGTTAAACCTAATGTTATAAAAATCTTTTTTATCTTTTTTATTTTATATTTTTTATTTTTGCTCATATATATCACTTCCTATTTCTATTATACAATAATAAAAACGAGAAAAAATAAAAGAGTATCTATATTTACTCTTTTTTACATTTATATTATGTTATTTCTTTGTTTAACAATATAATTTGGTAATTTATTTGCTTGTGTTTTAAGATTACTAATCAATGTATTATAATTATCATTACTATTATATATCCAATTTTTAACATAATCTAAATCTTCTTTTATATTACGTAGTTTACTTTCTACGTTTTTTAGGTCATTTTTCCTAGAAAAATCATATGGTATATCAAAATAATCAAAATAATTTAATACTTTATTTACCGTATTTATTGCATCATTTAAATTTATTATGCAACCAGATTTTAAACCTGTAGAATCTAATTCAACTCTAGCCATTATTTATCATTCCACTTTCCTATTATATAGTTTATATTACTACCAGTATTCTTAATAACTTTACCATATAATTTTAAATCATTACCAAAACTTATATATCTTTTTTTATCTTGAAGAGCTTTTGAAACGTAAATATTAGCAGAATTTCCGCTCCAAGCTGTACTCGGAATTTTTGATATCTTTGCAAATAAATCTTCGATTAAATTATTATATTTATTGCACAAAGAAACTATTTCCTCACCACATTCTATCAATTTATTACCATCAGCTTTTATCTTTGCCATTTTACGTTTACCCATTTTCTTTTGCCTCAGCTTTTTCAATATCATCTTTTATACTATCAAGTTTTGAATCAATTGAATTTAATACACTTCTCAAAAGTGTAAGGCAATCAGAAACTCTTTCTTTTTGTTTTCTTACATCTTCATATTTGCATGCAGAACCATTAACCAAGTAATAGTTTTTTAAACCTGTTTGAACCATAGTTAAATTATCTATTACATCACTATTAGAAAGAACGTTAATCATCTTAATAACGTTCTCTCTAATATCTTTATACTTATTTTTTTTCTTTGTTAATTCATAAGTATTATTAAACATTATAATTATTACTCACTATTCTTGTTCGTTATATGTTTGATTTGCAGCAGTAGAAGAAAGTGAAGAAGCTTCTTGACCAACATCAGAAGCAAGTGAAGTATCACTCTTACTGTATGCTTCATAGTATTGTTGCATCTTATCACTATATACAAGTAATGATGAAACATACGCATCCGTTACTTGTTTAATAGCAGATAAATACTTTTTAGTTTCTGCTGTAATTTCACCATGTACTGCTTGATTAGCATCAGCATCAGTATTAAGTCCATCTGCTACTGTTTGAATATTTTTTACATAAGCTCTAATTGCATCTCTAATAGTTGGAACAGATGCATAATTCATACCTACAAATGTAGAACCATTTGAGGCAACTGAATATAAACCTCCAGCCCAACCTTGAACGGTATTTCTAGCTCCAGTAATCCAATCACCAGCACTTTGAATAGCATCCATAGCTCTTGTTCCTCGAAGTGCATTTTGAAATTTTTGTATTGTTCCCATGTTGTTCCTCCTATCCTTCTCTTTCTACTAGATTTTCATCCATATCACCAATTTGTGACATAATTCCATCTAATTCTGTAATTAACATATTTTCAATTTCCGTTATTTGATCAGACATTCTATTAGCTCCAACTTGAATATTATTAATAAAATTATCTGCTGCGGTTCCGGTCCATCCCGCTTTTACTGCTGCTTCTACATCAGAGGTATTGTTAATTGCATCTCTAATCCTTCTAAAAGTATTCATTTGAAGTTCAGTTTTATAAGCTTCCATACCTGTAAAACTAACTCCGTGGCTTGCATTTTCAAAATCCATATTTTTACCTTCTTTCTTTGTAATTTTGTGGTGCATTTAATTTTGATGCATCCTTCTTAATTTGTTGTGATAAGTTATCCATGTTTACAGCATATTTTTTCTTTAAGTTAGCAAGATCGTTTTTATAACTTAAAATGCTTTTAACTATTACATTATAATTATTATTAAATTCAGCATACTTACTTCTTAGTAAATTACCACTAGAACAATCATAATAAGACCTTGTTTCTAGAAACAAATCATTTATTTTGTTAAAAATAAATTTTACGTTATTACTGCAATCAATTATTTCTATCATAAGCTTGTTAATAGCATTTACATTAATAGCTACATTTTGTTGCCTACTACTCATACTCCCTCCTATTATACCAAACATCTTCGCTTATCTTAATTTTAGTATATCAAATAAATAATTACTTTGCAATACTGTTTTACAACAATTTTACACTATAAAAATAACATAATAATAATAAAAAACTACTATTTATAGTAGTTTTTATATCAAAACCAGTCTAGCACCATTTCTTATATCAGTATCTATAACCAAAGCATTATTATTATATCTATAACCACTTTCTTTATTATAAAGATTTTTATGTATATCAACTACATATTTACCATCAGTTATATCTATTAAAAACTTAGATATTAATTCAATTATATTTCCAATCTTTCTACTTACCGGAATCATAATATCATATGTTTCATCTAACTCAGGAACATTTAATATTATAAGTACTTTATTCTCCATTATGAATTTTCTCCTTTATCAACTACATATTTAATAACTGAAGAAACACCATTCTGACTTACGAAACCAACATAATCAAATGCTTCTCTAGAATTTTCATCTGTTAAATTATCAAAATTCAATAATACTTGATCAGCAACACCAGGTCCCAGCCAGATACAAGAATCTTTATTTATAGCATCTTCAAACCAATTTTCTATTTCTAAGTTTCTAAATTCATCATATGAGTCAAATAATAATAATTTTGATTTTTTAAACTTAGGTATTGCAGTCATTAGTGAATTAAAATAACTAATATAATTATCATCAATAGCGTTTTTAAATTTGTTGAACCCTACAATTAAATATATTCTAAGTTTTTCGTCTGCTTCTTTATTTACACCCTTAATCATCTTAATTAAATTAGCATTAAAATTATCTTTTAAAACATTAATATTTAAAATGTTATTATTGATGATTCCGGCAGCATCAATAATTGTAACCTCAGTATTACTTAATTTAGAAAATTCTTTTGCAATTGCAGAAATAAATAAATTCTTATCACTTATATCTTTAGATAATATAGGAGTGGTTGATGAATTACTAAAATCATAATAATAAACATCTTTATCTTCATTAGAATAACCAATTGGCATTTTATTTATTCCTTCTACCTTTTCATTTACCATGTCTAATGTTACTATATCAGGTATTTTAAGTGCCGATTTTGCTTTTGTTTTATATTTCTTAGACAATAAAGTAGCAGTCTCACGAATTCGTTTATTAACTTCATCTTTTTCACAAATATATGCAGTCTGAAATTCATAAAAATGTTCATTATATAAGGCAAGACCTCTACCAAAATATTTTTTAGGATATAAACCTTTAGGTGTATTTAGTAAACTTCTGTACGCTGATTCATCAGGTTGTTGTAAAGCAATTTTGTTTAAGAATAATTGTGATACTCTTGCGCCTATAGAATTATTTACAGAAGTAGTTAATATGAAAATAATACCATATTTTGAACCTTCACGAATTAATCCTTGTAATGCGTCAGCAAGTCTACTATTACCTTCTAAAAATACTTCATAATAATTTATAACAACTATTATAAGAGGCAATTTTTTACCACTTTCCTTAATATAATTTCTATAACTACCACCATATTCAGTAAACAAAGCCTTTCTTCTATCTGCCTCTTGATCAATCATTACCAAAGTATTCATCATTTGTTCTGATTCATCAGCGGTAGTAACACATCCTACATGAGGATATTTCGAAAAAACTTTTAAAGTTTCAGCTCCATAGTCAAAAATGTAAAAATTAACTTCATCTGGGCTATGATTTATACACGTTGAATAAATAAGCGTAGTTAATAAATTTTCTTTACCAGAACCAGCCATTCCATATATTATTAAATGCCCAATGTTTGTAAAATCAATTGTCAAAAGTCCTTGTGTCTGAGCAGCTGGATTATCATATTCACCAATAGCCGGTTTAATAACGTATGGTTCTGATTTATAATCATATTTTTCTACTATACCATCAAGTTGAATAACATCTGGTATACTACTTAGCCATAATTTATTAATTTTTATTTTTTGTTTTTTTGAAATATCAACGATATATTTTACTATGTTAGTTAACTGATCACCAAGTTTTTCAGTGCTATTTTCAATTTCTTTTGATTTATCTTCATTGATTGTTTTAATAACTTGACCAATAGAATTAATGTAACTTAGTGAGTCATCAACTTTTTTTATTACTCTATCAGAAGGAATATAATCTGCTCCAGAATATCCAGACTGACCAATATCAAAGTATTCATCATAACCTACCTGTAAATAAAACCTACCTGTTTCTTTAATACTAGCTGCATCTGGTTTCTTTATCATTTCCATAGAGTCTCCTCTATCTTGTACCTTTAAACAAATTTTAAATTTAGCATTAGCCCAAATTTGATCATTAACAACACCACTAGGCTTTTGAGTTGCAAGAATAAGGTGTACTCCTAAAGAACGTCCTATACGAGCTGTTGAAATAAGTTCATCCATAAATTCTGGCTGTTGACTTTTTAATTCAGCAAATTCATCTGCTATCAAAAATAAATGTGCGATTGGTTCTTTAATTTTACCTTCTCTATATAATTTTTGGTATTTATATATATCAATGGTTCCTTCACCTAATCTATCTCGTTCTGCATTAAATTTTGCTTGTCTTCTTTTTAACTCAGAATTAATTGAAACTAAAGTTCTATTCATTTCAGCAGTATCTAAGTTTGTTATTGTACCAGCTAAATGTGGTAAACTTATACCTTTTTCTCTATTTTCAAAAGCACCAGCAAGTCCCCCACCTTTATAATCAATTAAAACAAATTGCACTTCATTAGGATGAAAATTAATTGCCATTGAAAGAACAAAAGTTATTATGAATTCAGATTTACCTGATCCAGTTGAACCAGCAATCAATCCATGAGGGCCATGAGCTTTTTCATGTAAATCTAGCATAAACAATTCTCTATCAGCATGTACCCCAATAGGAGTATTTAGATTTGTAACCGGATTATTTGTCTTCCATCTGTTTAAAATATTTAACTGTTCTATTTTAGATACATTATACATTTCTAAGAAAGTAAGACTCTTTGGGAGCACTGCCGTACCAGCTTTTGCGGGTATTGGTATATTTAAAAGTTTAGAAGCAATTAAATTCATATCAACATTTAACATTTCGGGATTTTTAAATTGTTGGGTATAACTATATTCCTCACCAGGTTCAATGATATAACTTCCATTATCTAAAACATATGAAAAAGTTTTACATTGAGGGGGTAAATCGACTATTGCATCTTCTAAGAATAACATAGAAAAACCAATGTTACCTTCGCTGGATAATATCTTATTTATAATAGGTACATCTTTAATTCGTTTATACGAATCAGTTATTATTAAGTAGTATGTCGAAAACTTTTTATAAGTATCCTCTTCCCATAAATCACCTTTTTTCCCTGTTGGATCTAATGTTAGTTCTCTTTCCTTTATTTCCTTTAATAAAAATTCACTAATTTGTTTTATATCAGTTATATCATCCGCAAAATATCTATTTTTTTTATCTTCACTCCAAGTATGTGGCAAATATTTTGCATAATCAAATTGTTCCTTGTCGCTAACAAGAAAAACAAGTTTTAAGTCAGTTGCACTATGCATTGTAATAAGCTGTAAAATTAAGCCATTAACATACATATTTCGTATCTTTGAATTACATATAATAGCAGAAAAACGCCTTTTTATTAGCGAATATGTAATAGGAACATCATTTAAATCTTTAGATTTATTTACTAACGCAAATACTTTTTCTTGAAGTCCATCTTCTTCTAAAGTAAATTTTTTATCTGGAGCAGTAATTTTTATACTTGCTTCTTTTTTTCCAATTCCAATGCTAAGGGATAAAAAATCCTTATCATTAATTTGTCGTTCCCATAACCTCTTATCTTTATTCATAATTAAATTAATACACTCTCTTTGAGTTGGATAATTTAACTTTAAAATATCTACTTGATTTTTTAATATCTCATTAATTTCTTGTTCCTTTTCACTCAAGTATTTAGAATATTTTTCTTGCCTTAGTTTTTCTTTTTTTCTTCTTAATTTATTAGTATAAGAGTTAGTAACTTTGGGCATTATCATACTACCAAAAATCATTGCGATGCACATTACTAATTGTGGTAATACATCAATAAATTTCCTAGTACCAGATGAAAGTCCATTTACAACGGAAAAACCCATCATAAAAGATGATGCAGTCATAGTAAGACTTGACCCTAAAGATAATATAAATGGTGTATGTTGCTCTTTTTCTTCCTCTGGAGGAGCATCTATCACTACTTCTTGTTCATCATAACCATTTATAATTCTCGGTATATGATAAAAATATTGACTAGAATCATATAATTCATATCCGATTTCACCAGTATTTACTTTTTCATAATTCGTATAATCTGTTTGAGCTAAATCGTTATAATATTGTAAACCATTAATAATAACTGAATTATTAGGATTATTAACTCTTAAAAAATTATTCATAAATATAATCTTTAATCCGTTTAAAAAAATTACATCTCCTGTTTTTAAATACGTCTGTTTTGCAATTTTACCATTTACATAAGTTTCACTACCATTAGTCGTTAATAACCATCTATTATTCTCTTTTTTTATTAATATATACTGTCCACTTAATTTTTGATGTTGATAATATATATTACAATTTGTCGCGTTTCCAATAGTAAGCTCTGGTACATTAAAAATATCTAAATCTATAATTTTTTCATTATATTTTGGTAGACAATATAAATATTTTTGAGATTTATCACTAGTAACTTCTAACTGATGAAATGAATACTCAAAAATAGGTTCATCAAGTACAACACTATTATTCCTAATAATATTAACAAGTCCATTACTTTTTAATATCCACTTATTTTCATTAGCTTCTATATTTATTATATATTCTCTTTTAGAATTTGTTGGTTTATATGAGATTAAAAAAGATTCTTGAACTTCTTCTGGCAAGTCATATTTAGCGAGTTTAAAACCATCTGCAATATACAATTTCATCAAACCACCAACTTCCCTTTTAGTATTTTTATTCTATATATAAGTATACTTTATAAAGTCTATATTTGTCAATTTACAAAATATTTTTTATAATAAATAATCAAAAGAAAGTATGTATTAAATCATTATATAAGTAAAATAGTATTAGATATTTAATATCTAATACTATTTTTGGCATGAATAAAAACAATAATTCTAAGATGTTTAAAAAATAATGTTAATTATACATTTACTTATTAAAAGTTTTAGTTTTATTAAATTCAGAATTAATCTCGTTTTTAAACTCATTTAAATCTTTGTACATAAACTTACCATCTTCAATTTTTTCTAATTGCTCATCATTTAATTTATTTGTTATCGTTTCAAAAGATACATCCCCATCGTATAAATTAATTGCCTCTGGAATATTACATTCAAAATATTTTAGAATATCAGTGGAAGTAACTTTGCTTGCCTGTCCAAATATAAAGTTTATACATTTTTCAGAAGTTTGTTCTATATCGTTTTTTGAATAATTAGTAACATGATAAATATCACCTGATAAAATATCTTTATAGTGATGTCCTTTCATGCATAAATATCCTGATTTAAATATTTCTGCTGGTTTTATGATAACAGCTTCTTCATCAATATACATAATTCTAGTAGTTGATAAATCTTCTGCTTTTAATATTGGTTTATCCTTTTTAGAATACAAAAATAACACTCCATTAAGAATTGTTGTACCAACTAAAGCAATAGATAAAATTGTTTGAGTCCCCTTTTTCATTCAAAATCCCCCTTTTTTATTTGAATGCTGATTATTTTAGCACATTATCCCACTTTTGTCAAATCATCTTAATGAAACGATTAGAGCAATCACAAAAAAACGAAAATTTTGATTGAAAGAATATAGAAAGTGTCAAATAAAACATATAATTATCTTATAAGAAATAATATATTAACTACTATAACGAAACAAAAGAAATCTATTTCCCCGAAGATATTGGGCAAATAGAACTTTACATGAATTATATTGATAAACAAGTAAAAGAAACCATTAAAAGGTTTCTTTAATACCATAATCTAGATACATCTACGTTTTGAGATAAAGGTTGTGGATATGGCATTTCCATTTTAACTATAGTAGGAAGTTTAAATGCTGAACCAAAAGTTACGCAAGTTCCTGGTTGCAATCCTTTCATTCTTTCTACGATTTCATCTGTTATAAACGGAACCATTTGTCTTATAAATGAAACGTCTCTTGGATGTTGCATTTTAAATATCAAGAAGTTAGAACATTGTGATAGAACCGTCTCACTCATCTCCGAAGGTCTTTGCGAAATAAGGCCTAAAATAACGCCATATTTTCTACCTTCTTTAGCAATTCTATCAAAGATATTATATCCAAGTATCTTAGTGTCAGAGTCTTGTTGAACGTATCTATGAGCTTCTTCTAATATTAAATGTACTGGAAATGCTCCTCTTTGTTTTAATTTAGAAGTAAAATCAAATAATAACTTTGAATAAATTTTACATATTGTTTTTGCAAGTCTATCATCTAGATAACTTATGTTAATGTTTATTATTTGTGCCCTACCGCCATTTGGAGCGGTAATAAGTTCTTTTATAAAGGTATTTTTATCAACGTATTTGTCTGCTTTAAAATATGCAGAATATTCACCCTTAATTAATGAATCTAATCTTACTTTAAGTACGTTTGCTTTATCATACATTCTATCACTTTTTAATATTCCTTCCGAAATAAGTGCAAAATCAAAAGCTTCTCTTAAATTTTCCAAAGTAAATGGTATTGTACCATCTGGTAATTCTAGTTTTAAATCAGGATTAATAAACTTTTTAACGAATTCGGTTACTAGTTGCATCTCTCCTATCTTACCTTCTTTATCAATTATCAAACACTGTCTTAAACTTCTTACATAACCTGGTTGTGCAATTGGAGTTTCAAGGTTTAAATCAGGAGTATTAAAAGATGTTAAAATAGCAAATATTTGGTCATGAATTTGAGATGCGTTTCCACCAGAATATAAAACTTCTTGAATTGCTTTTGCAATAATATCATTTTTATAAACCTTGGTTTCTTCTTCATTTCCAGAAAAAATAGTAACAAGTCTTAATGCTTTTTCTATTATTGGTAATTGGGTTGGATCATCTACTTCTAATAATAAAGCAAAATCATCAACATCTAAAAGCCATAATGGTAATTTTATTAAAGATTCTGGATTAGTTCTTACGTTTGTAGAATATTTCTTAAAGAAAATTTGACTATTTTGAATCGATAAAGCACTTTCATATTCACCATATGCATCAAAGATAAACACACATGCGTTTCTTGGAGCTTGTGGTTGATTAAAAAATACATTTTGAAATAACCTAGCAACACCACATGATTTACCAGAACCAGTATTACCAAATATAGCAAAATGATTACTAAAGAATGTATTGGTAGGAACATATGCAGGCGTATTATTATAAAGAGGCATTTGTCCTATCAATACTTTTTTTATAACTCCGTTACCAGCATCATCAACAACTATTAATTTAGTTTCTTCATCAGTAGTTACAAAACATACATTTCCTATTGATGGTTTATTAATAACTCCAGGTACAAACCTAGGCCCTTGAAGCTCTCCTATTAATTTAGCAGTTGCAATCTCACTATTTAAACTTGTTAACGTACCAACTATTTTCTGATTACTATTTGTTTCAAATATAACATGATGATCTATTAGGTTTTTTTCAAAAGCCAAAGCAGAAGTTATTCTTATCGTTACGCTTTCTACCCCTACGTCTTTTACCCTACCGATTTCGTTAGGTAAAGTTTCTATCTTTACTTCTCCTATAGGTGTTATTTCCTGCTGGCTTGGCATGTCTACATTATTAATTTCTGTTTCTTCTAAATCATCTTGTTTTTTAGATTCTGCGCTATCTTCTTCTGTTTCTTCTAAATCGTCTTGCTCTTTAGATTCTACATTATCTTCTTCTGTTTCTTCTAAAGTTTCCTCATCTTCTAAATCAAGATTTTCATTAAGAATTTCTTCTTCATTTTCTAACATAATCTACCCCTTCTTATCTATCTTATATGGATATTATAACATACTTTAAAAAAAATGAAATAATTATTTGAAACGCGTTGACATTTAAGTACCTGAATTGTAATATAATATTTAAGAAATGGAGGGTTTTAGTATGGCATACATAGAATTTAAGAACGTGACTAAAGAATATTACATTGAAGAAGAAATTAAAACAGCACTAAAAAACGTTAGTTTAAAAATTAAAAAAGGAGAAACAACTTTAATAAAAGGATCAAACGGTTCTGGTAAAACATCCATATTAAACCTTATCGCATCTTTTGATAAAGCAACTAGTGGAGATATATTAGTAGATAAAATATCATTAGGTGCTTTAAAAGATAAAAAAAATAGTAAGTACATAAGGGAATATATTGGTTTTGTTTCTTATGATAATTATCTAATAGACGATATGACTATATTAGAAAACACTATGTTATCATTAAATATTTCAAAAAAAGAATTTGATACTGAAAATTATATTAATAAGCTAGGATTAGAAGAAAAATTAAACTACTTCCCTTTTGAACTATCAGAAAGCGAAAGAATTAAAGCTTCCCTTTTATGCGCAATATGTAAAAACCCAAAAATATTATTATGTGATGAAATTTTTCTTAAAACAAATGAAAAAGATAAAAAACAGGTTATGAAAGTATTAAAGGAATTAGCTAGTAAAAGTAAGATAACAATCATAATAACAGCTGATGATAATTCTAAATTTTCATTTGTAAAACAAACACTTACATTAAAAGATGGTGTAATTAAAACTAATAAGTCACCAGCTAAGACTAAAAGCACAAGTAAATCAGTCGTTAAAACTAAGACTGAGGGTGGAAAAAAATGATAAATCAAATTTTTAAAGATATAAGAAGAAAAATTTTGACTAATAAAAGTTATTTTTGGATATTAACAATCGTTATTACCATTGGAATAACTTTATATTCTGGATCATCAATGCTTAGTAAAACAGCAAATCAAGCTCTCAAAGATCATTATGATAACATGAACATAATGGATATTAAAGTTAATACAAGCTTAAGTTTTGACAATAATGACAAAACCGCTATAAAAAACATCCCTGGAATAAAGGGAGTTATGATGAGCAAATCATTAGATGCAGTAGCTAAAGTTAAT
Source organism: uncultured Bacilli bacterium (assembly GCA_947589535.1). Taxonomy (GTDB): domain Bacteria; phylum Bacillota_I; class Bacilli_A; order RF39; family UBA660; genus Aphodocola. The sequence continues at coordinate 20,780 of CANQAS010000010.1, forward strand.
GATAACGAAATAAAAGTAAGATTATCTAGTTTACCTAACAACATGAGTAATAACAATCCAGATTACATAAACAAAGTTACGTTATTAAAAGGTAAGCTTCCTACTACCATCAATGAAGCTGTAATTGAAGAATCTTTTTATAAAAGTAGCAATATAGATCTTAATGATTTAATTACGTTAACAACTGATAATAATAGTGATCTTAGAGCTAAAAAAATAAAAATAGTGGGTATTGTAAGAGAAAGTTATTATGATTTTGAAAATAATGATAATACATCAATATACTTAAATGAAAACGAATTTAATTTTAATTATTATGATAATATTTATATAACCGTAATCAATGATAGTTATATAAATAAGATAGAAAGTAAAATAAAAGACATATATTTAGGCATTAAAGAAAAACAAATTAATGAAAAAAGCTTAGATAAACAAATTGCTGAGGAAAACTTGAATAACATATATTCATCTTCCCTTCCACAAGATGAACTTGGAGAGAAAATAATAGATTTAACTAACAATTTAAATAGAACTAATCAACTATTAAGTACTGCAAAAGAAGCTCAAATACAAATAACAAAAAAAGAAGATATAAAAACTTTTCAATTATATAAAAACAGTATCACTAAAACTGGTGATATCATAAAAGCTTCTTCAATTGTATATCTTATTTTAGTTGCGTTACTTTCTATTATATTATTAACAAAGTTATTAAAAAAAGACGAAAAGGAAATAAAAGCACTAAAGAAACTTGGTTATGATGATTCTTACATATTTATAAAATACATATATATAGACTGCATTATAGATTTTATATCAATCTTTCTTAGTTTAATTGCAGCTAGAGTTTATGTAATTATAATTGGTCTATTATATAAATCGTATTATGGAATAAACGTAACTAAAGTCATAACTAATAATAGTTTATTATTAATGTCGATACCAATTATAATAATTAGTTTAATAATAACCTTTATAGCTTACAAAAGTAAAAAAATAAACATAAAAAATTCTTTAATAAATAAAATTATAAATTTAGATTATAAAAAAATACTTACATACATAATAATTATTTTAGGAATTAACTTTATTTTTACTGGATATCAAATATCAAGTAAAATAGCTAAAATACCAAAAAAAGAATTTGAAAGCATAATAAAATATAACATAGAAGCAACAAAATATAGTAATGAAAATATTAATATTAAAAATAATGTGTTAGATAAAACTAGCGTAGGCAAAATGAACATAACTGTTAATGGAAAACTAAATTCTGATTTAATGGTTATAAATGATAATAAGAAAATAAAAAAATTTATAAATATAAATGGGGATGTAAAAAAACAAAACGTTATAATCACAAGTAGTATTGCTAACATTTTAAACGTTAATGTAAATGATAAAATAAGTGTTAATCTAAATGGAGAAAACTATGAACTTAAAGTTACTTCTATAACCAAAGATTACATAAATAATTATGTCTATATATCCCCCACTTTATATAATATTTTAACTAATGATGATATAAAGTATGATACCATTTTGATAAAGGTTAAAGATAAAAACAAAATTATAGATTTACAAAATGAACTAATTTATTCAAATAAAATTAAAAATGTTATTACAATCAATCAATTAAAAGAGTCTTATAAAAATGCTTTAATGCCTATGATAATTTCTATTTGTGTAATAAGTGTTCTTGGAAATATAATCCTATTATTAATGTTATACATATTAATAATAAACATGGTTACACAAAAGAATATAAGACTAAAAAGATTAGGTTATTATAATGAAGAAATAATTAAAATAAATTATGGTAAATATAAAATTAGTATATTTATATACATAATTATTGGAATAATAACTTCATACATAACATCTACTATTATAATAAATTATTTATTTAGTAATTTATTTGGACTAAAAAATAGTTTTAACCTATTACCATACATATTTTTATTAATTAACTTTATACTTGTATATTTAATATGTAATAATTTAATAAACAAATACCTTAAAGTAAATAAAACGTAAAAAAATATATTAATTTTATCAATGTTGCATGTGCGACATTGATTTTTTTGTAGAATATTATTATAATGTTAGTGCACGTAAAAAGAAGGAGTGAATATATATATGAAAGACGCATACATTGGTTTTAAAGGAGATATATGGAAAAAAGAAATAAACGTTAAACAATTTATCTTAGATAACTATACTGAATATACTGGTGATGCTTCATTCCTAGCGGACCCAACAGAAAAAACAAAAAGATTAAATGATAAATATTTCGAAATGTCAAAAGTAGAAATAGAAAAAGGAATTTATGATGTAGATACTAAAACAGTATCTGGAATAAATGCTTACAAACCAGGTTACTTAATTAAGGAAGACGAAGTAATCGTTGGTTTCCAAACTGATGAGCCTTTAAAGAGAATCGTAAACCCATTTGGTGGTATGAGAATGGTTAAGTCCTCTTTGGAAGCATATGGGTATGAATTGGATCCAAAAATTTTAGAATATTTCAAATATCGTAAAACTCATAATGATGGGGTTTTCTCTGCTTACACTACTGATATTAGAAAAGCAAGACATGCTGGTTTATTAACTGGACTTCCTGATGCTTATGGTAGGGGTAGAATAATTGGTGATTACAGACGTATCGCTTTATATGGTATTGATAGATTAGTAGAAGAAAAGAAAAACGATCTAATTAAATTAGAAGAAAGAACAATAGATGAAGAAATGATTCGTCTAAGAGAAAATGTATCAGAGCAAATTCAAGCTTTAGGTGAAATTAAAGCTATGGCTGAAAGTTACGGATTTGATATATCAGTTCCTGCTAAAAACGCTAAGGAAGCTACTCAATGGTTATATTTTGGTTACTTGGCAGCAATTAAAGAAAATAATGGTGCTGCAATGAGTTTAGGTAGAACTTCTACTTTCCTAGATATCTACTTTGAAAGAGATTTACAAAACGGAGATCTAACAGAAGAGGAAGCTCAAGAGATCATTGATCAATTCATAATGAAACTTAGAATGGCAAGACACTTAAGAACTCCAGAATATAACGAATTATTTGCAGGAGATCCAACTTGGGTTACAGAAAGTATTGGTGGTATGACAGAAGACGGCAAGTCTTTAGTTACCAAAAACTCATTTAGATACTTACATACCCTATACAACTTAGGATCATCTCCAGAACCTAATCTTACCGTTTTATGGAGTAAAAACTTACCAGAAAACTTTAAGGAATATTGCGCACAAGTATCTATTGATACAGATGCAATTCAATATGAATCAGATGAATTAATGAGACCAATTCATGGTTGTGATTACGCTATTGCTTGCTGTGTATCTGCTATGACAGTTGGTAAACAAATGCAATTTTTTGGAGCTAGATGTAACTTAGCTAAAACACTTCTTTATGCTATTAATGGTGGTTATGACGAAGTTAAAAAAGAATTAGTAGTATCTGGTTTAGATAAAATAGAAGATGAATATTTAGACTATGATAAGGTAAGAAAAGCTTACTCTGTTGCTATGAAAAAGGTTGCTAAAACTTACGTTGATGCAATGAACATAATTCACTATATGCATGATAAGTATGCATACGAAAAAGGTCAAATGGCATTACACGACACAGAAGTTGATCGTCTAATGGCATTTGGTATCGCAGGATTCTCTGTTGCAACTGATTCGTTATCGGCTATTAAATATGCTAAAGTTAAACCAATTAGAGATGAAAATGGTATCGCGGTCGACTTTGAAATTGAAGGAGAATTCCCTAAATACGGTAATGATGATGATAAAGTTGACATGTTAGGTAAAGAATTACTTGAAGAATTCTACGCCGATTTATGTGAAAATAAATTATATAGAGGTGCAAGACACACATTATCAGTACTTACGATTACTTCTAACGTAATGTATGGTAAGAAAACTGGTTCAACTCCAGATGGAAGAAAAGCAGGTATCGCATTTGCTCCAGGAGCTAACCCAATGCATGGTAGAGATTCATCAGGTGCACTTGCATCACTTAACTCGGTAGCTAAGATGCCATATACTAATTGCTGCGAAGATGGTATATCTAATACCTTCTCTATCGTACCTAGTGCATTAGGACATACCAAAGAAGAACAAATTAAAAACTTAGTAAACGTAATGGATGGTTATATGGAAAAAGGAGCTCATCACTTAAACGTTAACGTACTTAATCGTGAAATGTTAATTGATGCTATGAATAATCCTGGTAAATATCCTACTCTTACAATCAGAGTATCAGGTTATGCAGTATTATTTGATAAATTATCTAAAGCTCATCAGCAAGAAGTTATTTCTCGTACTTTCCACGAAAAACTAGGATGCTAAATAACAAAAGCGTAAGAATTTTCTTACGCTTTTTCTTATTAATTCATATACTACTCTTTTCGAGTCATTTATTATATTTATTTGATGTTATCCTTATAATTCTTATCTGGAACTATACCATATTTTCTAAATTTAAGGGCCCATAAAATAATACTATTAGCATAAATATCTTTTAAGAATTTTTCCCTACTTATAAATAAGTTAAAGTAACAAAACATCTTTTGCTTCCAGCTATAAAGATATCTTAATATATATATATCATTTACCTTAAAACGGTAACCTTTCTTCTTCATGTATGAACAAACATGTAACTTACATGATAAGTTTTTATTAATGCATCTGTGTTTAACCAAAAA
>CANQAS010000011.1 GCA_947589535.1 uncultured Bacilli bacterium
TTTTTATAAAGATAAATAAAACTAATGCAGAAAATAAAGTAAGTGTTATAACGTTAAATATTCTTTTTTCATACATCAAAAAACTATGAATTAATCATAGTTCTAATAACAACGTTAAATCCATCTGTAAAAGATGCAATTACACCAAATAAATATAAAACAATGAATATAAATACAATTAATAATATTAATATAATTGCACTAATTATAATACCTGCTATTGCAAGTCCTTTACCTTCTCCTTGATTTTTATTTGCATTAACTAATCCTATAATAGAAAATATAAGCCCTAATAAAGATGTCGTCCCGCAACATAATGATGAAACAAAACAACATAACAATGAAACAATGGATAATGCAAAACCAGCAACTGCAAATCCATTAGTTAATTTTGTAGTTGTTGTCGTACCTTTATCAATTAAATTTATGTTTTCCTCTATTTGCTTTCCACAGTTTTTACATACCTTACTATTTTCTTCCAATTCTTTTCCACATTCAGAACAAAATATTGCCATTTTAAATCACTTCCTTATATCATATTATAACAATTATTTTTTTACACAATTAATGTTTATCTTCATCTTTAATATCTTCCAATTTTACACTTACAAGTTTTGAAACACCTGACTCTTGCATGGTAATACCATATAAAACATCTGCATATTCCATTGTTTTCTTTTTATGAGTAATTACTATAAATTGAGTTTTTTGTTTAAACTCATTTAAAAACTTACCAAAGTTATCAACGTTTACCTCATCTAATGCTGCTTCAACCTCATCTAGTATGCAAAATGGAACTGGTCTTGTTTCAAGTATTGCAAAAAGGAGTGAAATTGCGGTTAAAGTCTTTTCTCCACCAGAAAGCAAAGATATATGTTGAAGTTTTTTACCTGGAGGTAAAGCTTTAATATCTATTCCTGTTGAAAGTATATCATCTGGATTAGTAAGCTTAAGCTCAGCTGTACCACCACCAAATAATTTTTTGAATACTTCTGTAAACTTTTCTTTAACAATGTCGAAAGTTTCCATAAACTTTTCTTTCATAATACCATCTAATTCTTTTATTATTTCTAAAATAGTATCTTCAGCTTTTGTTAAATCCTCTCTTTGACTATTTAGGAAATTATACCTTTCGGATACTCTTTCATATTCTTCTATAGCGCCTACATTTACCTCGCCTAACTTCTTAATTTCAAATTTACATTTATCAACGATTTCACGAGCTTCCTTTTCATCCATTTCAAGAAAATAATTAGCTTTTGCTTTTTCAAATGTTATAGCATAGTCTTCAGTTAAAGTATTTAATAAGTTATCTAATTTAACATCTGCCCTATTTACTTTTATTTCAAGATTCTTTAATTCTTGTTGCTTTTTATAAAACTCTGCATTATTAACTTTAGATGCACGTTCCATATCATTTATTTGTTCTTTATAATCATTTACTTCTGATTTTAATAATTCTACTTTAATAGTTAATTCTTTTTTCTCTTTTTCTTTTTCATAGTATTCTTCTACTATTTTTTCTTCTTCTTTCGATAAAGTTCCATTTATCAAATCATTAATATTATGAGATTCCTCCTTTAACTTAGTAAGTTCTTCATAAAATAACTTTTGCCTTTCTTCTTCATACTTTAAAGATATTTGAAGATCAGTTTTTTCTTCGGTTAATTTATTTCTTTCTTCAACGATAACTTTGTACTTATTATCAACTTCATTAATATTCATTTCTAAGCTAGCACTTTGTTTTTGTATTAACTCTAAATTCTTAATATTATCTTCTAATTCATGTTTTTGAGTAATTAAATTAGTTTGATTTTTAACAGTACCACCAGTTAAAGAACCACCTACGTTTAATAATTCGCCATCAAGAGTTACTACCTTATATCTATAATTAATATCCTTTGCTATTTTATTTGCAGCATCTATATCACTAGTTACAATAGTAGTACCAAGTTGATTTTTAATTATTTTATCATAAGTAGATTCATACCTAACTAGGTCTGATGCAACACCAATAAATTCATTATTATCTCTTAGTATCTTGTAAGTTGCATTATCTATTTCTCTTGCTTTTATTATGTTTAAAGGAAAGAATGTAGCTCGTCCAAACTTATTGATTTTAAGAAATTTAATAGCTTCTTTAGCAACAAATTCATCTTCTACTACAATATAATTAGAAGCTGCTCCAAGAGCAATACCTATAGCAGTAGAATATTCCTTATCCGTATCAACTAATGAACCTATAACACCATGAATTCCTGCTAGTTTAGGATTATCTAATACATGTTTAACTGCGTATGGAAGCCCTGAATTGTTTTCCACGGCATTTCTTAACATTTCTATTTTATACTTAGTTTCATTTTCTAACCTAGTTAAGTCTGTTAACTTTCTTTCATTCTCGTTATGAACGCTTTTTACTTCTTCAAATAAACGTTCTTTACTATTTAATTTATCATTAACTGCTTGAATTTTCTTATTTATTATATCAATGGTATTTTTAACACCAAAGATTTCATTTTCTTTCTTAAGAATAGATTCTTTCAAATTCATTATATTTTCATGAACTTTAGAATCTTTTGCATTATATTTTTGTCTTTCAACGATTAGGTCTTTCTTACCTAGCAAACTTTTAGTCTCACCAGATACTTCCGCTAATAAACCTTGTAATTTGTATAATTCTTCTTCCTTTTTTGTTTGTTCTAGCTTTAATGCTTCAATCTTCGAATTATCTAAGTTACTGTTAGATTCTAAATTAATTATTTCTTCATTTAACTCTCTAACTAATCTTTTATTATTTTGATAATCAATGTTTATAGAGTTTACTTCGCTAACTATTAGTGATACTTCTATTTCATCTAACTTCTTTTTGTTTTCTAAATATTTTTTAGCGTCTATACTCTGTTTTTTTAATGGTTCCAAGTTAGTTTCAATTTCTAATATAATATCATTAACACGTGACATATTTTCATGAGTTCTATCTAACTTTCTTAAAGCTTCATCTTTTCTCTTTTTATATTTTAAAGTACCAGCAGCTGCTTCAAATATAACTCTTCTTTCTTCTGGCTTATTAGATAAAATAGCCCCTATATCACCTTGGGATATTATGTTAAATGATTCTTTTGATACCCCAGTATCAACAAATAAATCAGTAATATCCTTTAACCTACATTTTTCATTGTTTAGATAATACTCATTTTCGCCCGTCTTATAAATACATCTTTTTACACTAACTTCAGTATAGTCTATAGGTAAATATTTATCAGAATTATCAAATACTAAAGTTACACTTGCTGAAGACGCTGCTCTTCTTGATTTACTACCGGAGAATATAACATCACTCATTGCTCCTTCTCCACGTAATTGTTTTACCGATTGTTCACCAAGTACCCAGCGTACCGCATCAACAATATTACTTTTACCAGATCCATTAGGTCCAACAACACCTGATATACCAGAAGTTAAATCAACTACCGTTTTTTCAGCAAAAGATTTAAATCCTACTGATCTAATTTCCTTTAAATACATTTTCTTCACTCCTAATTCTTATTTAGCCTGTTTTTCAAGTGCGTGTTTTGCAGCGATTTGTTCTGCTTCTTTTTTTGATTTTGCTTTACCAGTTCCAAGAACAATACCACCGACAACAGCATTCATAGTAAAGGTTCTATCATGAGCTGGGCCCTCTTCATTTACAAGTTCATAACTTACCGATTTTTTAGTTGTCTGTACCATCTCTTGAAGTTCTGATTTATAATCCATGAAAAACGCCTCTGATTTATCTTCTATAAATGGAATTACAATGTCATATACTATTTCTTTAGCTTTCTTATATCCCTGATCTAAGTATACCGCTCCTAAAAAAGCTTCAAACATATCTGCAAGCGTTGCCTTTCTATGTCTTCCTCCGTTTGCTTCTTCTCCCTTTCCTACTTTTACGTATTCCGGAAAATCAAGAAGCATAGCATATTCATATAAAGCATTTTCACATACATACATTGATCTAATTTTAGTCATCTTTCCTTCTTCATAACCAGTTGTATTATAAAGATAATCACTCATTATAAGATCAAGTACCTTATCACCTAAAAATTCTAACCTTTGATAATCTTCTTTGATATTATTTTCATTACAATATGATGAATGTGAAAAGGCTGTATCATAAATATGCATATTATTTGTTTTAATATTAAATTTATCAAGTAATTTCATATCTATCACCCAAAAAGATTATAGCAAAAAAACTAGATTTAATCTAGTTTCTATATAATATTATCAACTACTTCTTTAGATAAAATAATCATTTCGGATATAGTATCTTTATTTAATCATTTTAAAAACTTGGTAAAATATAAAAAAATAGAAATTCCTTTCCATTTTTTTGCTAACTAATAAATTTTATTCATAATAATACATTACTTAAAATAATCCCTTAATTTTTCCTTTATCATCAATATCTATGCTATATGCTATAGGATTTTTAGAAAGACCTGGCATTGTCATAATACCGCCAAGTTTACAAACTACAAAACCAGCACCATTAGACAAACTAGAAGATGTAACTGTTATTCTAAAGTCTTTAGGTCTACCAAGAATATCTTTATTATCGGTCAAACTATATGGTGTTTTTGCCATACAAACAGGCATTTTATTTGCACCTATTTTGATAAATTTATCTATATTATCTTTTGCTTCTTTAGTGTAATCCACACCATTTGCTCCATATATTTCTTTTGCGATTATATCAATTTTTTCATATATAGACATATTATGATCGTATATAAATTTAAAATTGTTTTCTTTATTACATGCTTGCACTACCTTTCTAGCAAGGGATAAACTACCTTTACCACCTTCAGTAAAACACTTAGTTACTTCAAATTCTACACCTTTTTCCTTACATAAATTCTTAATAAAATTAATTTCTTCTTCAGTATCGCTATAAAAATGATTAATTGCAACAACAACTGGTACTCCATACTTTTTCATATTATCTATATGTGCTTCTAAGTTACTAGAACCTTTTTTCAATGCTTCCATGTTTACTTCTTTTAAATTTTCTTTTGAAACCCCACCATTATATTTCATAGATCTAACGGTAGATATTAAAACAATACATGATGGTTTAATATTTCCAAAGTAACATTTAATATCTAAAAATTTCTCTGCTCCTAAATCAGATCCAAATCCCGCTTCTGTTACAACATAATCTCCTAATTTTAGTGCTATTTTAGTTGCCCTAATAGAATTACACCCATGTGCAATATTTGCAAATGGTCCACCATGAATAATAGCTGGGGTGTTTTCTAATGTTTGTACCAAATTAGGTTTTATCGCATCTTTTAAAAGCACCGTCATGGCACCATCCGCTTTAATATCACGACAATAAACAGGTTTACCTTCGTAAGTGTATGCGATAAGTATGTTACCCAATTTTTTCTTTAAATCAAATATATCATCTGCTAAACATAAAATTGCCATTATTTCGCTTGCAACAGTTATGCAAAAGTGATCTTCTCTTTCTACTCCATTATTTTTACCACCATTATGTGCTATAACTATATTTCTAAGTGATCTATCATTAATATCTAAGCAACGTGGTACTAATATTTTAGAAGGATCAATATTAAGCTCATTTCCTTGATGAATATGATTATCTAATAATGCACACATTAGATTATTAGCAGCAGTTATAGCATGCATATCGCCAGTAAAATGAAGATTTATATCTTCCATTGGAACAACTTGTGCATAACCACCACCTGCAGCACCTCCTTTAATTCCAAATACAGGTCCTAAAGATGGTTCCCTAAGTGCTAAAACAGCATTATTACCATTTATGTTTAGCGCATCAGCAAGACCAATAGAAACGGTTGTTTTACCTTCTCCAGCTGGAGTTGGATTAACAGCGGTAACTAATATTAATTTCCCATCTTCTTTATCTTTTAATCTTTCAAAAGCATCATCCGATATCTTGGCCTTATAATGTCCATATGGTTCTAATTCTTCTTCCGTTAATCCTAATTTTTTACCTATTTCAAATATTTTTTTTATCCTTGCACTTTGAGCAATTTCAATATCAGTTTTCATTATTATCACCTACCTAAATTATAGCATATATAACTATTTTAAAATATAATATCTAATTATTATAAGTTCTTTTTTATCTCAGGAAATAAATCATACAAATTATATCCTAATAAATCATCAAAATACTTTTTTAACTTTAATGCCTCATTTACGTGATAAACAATATTATCATGTTGAGGCCTTCTAGATATAACATCTATTAATCTTTTTTCTAAAGTAACAACCTTTTTCATACACATTAAATCACATAAATTAATTATTTTTTCATAAATTGTATATTCGTGATTCTTGATAAATTCTGTTCTAAAAGGAATATCAACAGGATTACCTTGTGTACAATTAACATCATTATTTAAATAAGAATGTGTTAAACATACATTACAATAACAATCATCATAGCCTAATTTCTTCAGATAATTATAACCTTCCATAACGTGATTTTGAAACTTTATCAATTTTCCAATATCATGAATGTAGCCTAAAGCTTTAGCTTTATCTTCATCTAAATTCAAGGCTTTCGCAATTTTGCTTGCCGCGTATCCAACACATTTAGAATGATCTATCCAACCATCATCGGGCGTTTTACCTCTAGATGATTCTATCATTTCTAGTGCTTTTTTACTTGTTAAATTCAAATGTATCACTCTACTTTCTCTACTTCATACAAAACAACCTGTAATTTGGAAAATCTTTTTTCTACTTTTCCTTTAACTTTATATACTCCAGGAATTGGAACATTAAAATACTTAGTATAAGTTCTAGGAAACATTACAAGTTCAGTAACACCATATGAATCACTTGCGGTAATAAACATCATTTTTTCTTTATTTTTTGTATCAATTTCGTTTTTTCTTTCAAAGTATAAAGTCATTACTACATTACTATCAAAGTATTTTTCTAACATATTAGTTGTAATACTTCTATCAGTTATGTATTTACTAGTTGGATGATTACTAATATAAAATCCAAATAACTCTATCTCGTGCTTGGTTAACTCTTCTTTCGAATACTCTTCATATTCTTTTATTTCTGGTTTTAAAACTAAGTTTTCATCTAAATCAGAACATAATTCAGCATAGTTAATTGCCTCATCCATATTTTCTATAAGTGTTTTTCTTGTTTTACCAAATGAATCTAATGCTCCTGATAATATTATATTTCTAATAACGTTACGTCCCAGTTTATAATTTCTTTTAACAAAATCTAAATAAGATGTGTAATTTCCATTTTCTAATCTTTCATTTTCTATCTGCCTTGCCGTTAAAGTACCAATTTCTTTTATCAATGATAATGGATATACCAGCGAATTATCTTTATTTATGTATCTACAACTCGATAGGTTAATATTAGGTTTTACAATCTCTACTCCTAATCTTTTACATTCATTTATACAAGTCTTAGTTTTAGATTGTACCCCAATATAATTATTTAGTATTTCACACATAAATAAATTAGGATAATGCACCTTTAAATACGCAATTTTATAACCCATTATTGCATAAGAAACCGAGTGTGCCTTATTAAATCCATAATTAGCAAACTTTAAAATAAGGTCATATACTTCATTTGCGGTATTTTCATCATAACCTTTATTTATACTACCTTTTATAAATTTATCTTTTTGTGCTAATAAAACATCTTCCTTTTTCTTACTCATTGCACGTCTTAACACGTCTGCTTCTGCATAAGTAAAGCCCGCCATCTTACTTGCTATTTGCATTATTTGTTCCTGATAAATTATTATCCCATATGTTTCTTTTAATATATCTTTTAAATCTTCATGAACATAAGTTATCTTTTCTTTTTTGTGTTTTCTTGCAACATAATGCGGAATATTACTCATAGGCCCTGGTCTATATAACGCAATTGCTGCAACTAAATCTTCTATAGAACTTGGTTTTAACTCTTGTACAAAGTTTCTCATTCCCTTTGATTCAAATTGAAAGATACCATCTGTGTTATCATTACAAAATAATTCAAATGTTTTTTTATCATCAAGGGGTATATCATTAAATCTAATACCATCTGCTTTCTTTATTACATTACTAATGACAGTCAAGTTTTTAAGACCTAAAAAATCCATTTTTAAAAGGCCTAATTCTTCTATATAGTTCATTGTATAACCACATAAATAAGAACCATCAGAATTAACATAAAGCGGAACATAATTACGTAAGTTTTTACTTGATATAATTATACCTGCTGCATGAACCGAAGTATGTCTTTTAAGCCCTTCTAAGTGAATTGCAACGTCATATAACTTTCTTAACTCATCATCATCGTTTAAAATTCTTTTAACGTTTATATTATCAAGTTGATACTTTAGATTTTTTTTATCATCAAAATACTTAAGTAAGTTGTCAATCTTATAAGTATTTATTTCAAATATTCTAGACAAGTCCCGAATAACCTGTTTTGATAAAAGGTTAGAAAAAGTAATTATACCTGATACTTTATTTACTCCATACTTATCTTCTACGTATTTTATTACTTCATCACGCTTTTCAGCATCAAAATCAACGTCTATATCAGGCATAGTAACTCTCTCTGGGTTTAAGAATCTTTCGAATAATAAATTATACTTTAATGGATCAATATCAATTATTCCAAGGGAGTATGAAACAAGACTTGATGCCGCACTACCCCTTGTATTTACCATTATACTATTTTTTTTAGCATATTTGACATAATCCCATACAACTAGAAAATAATTACAAAATCCCATTTTAATGATAACGTTAAGTTCATATTTCAATCTTTCTACGTATTTTTTAGTTACATTACCATTTAATCTTTTTTTTAAACCTACAATACATAAATCTGTTAAATATTTTTTTTCATCAAAGTTAGGCTCTTCATTATATATAGGAAGCAAATTATTTTGTTTTGGAATTTCTAAATTACATAAATCACTTAGGTAAATAGTATCCTTCTTTTCTTCTATTCCTACTTCAGGAATTAAGCTAACATCTAAATTAGAATCATATTTTTCTTCTTTAATTTTATATAAGTATTTTAAATATTTAATATTTTCTTTATCAAGTACAAGAGTCTTATTTATATATACTTTATGTTTTCCAAGCGTTTGGGCTTCTTCACCAGTACTATAACCTACAAACACATCTTCGCTATATAAATTTAAATCACTATATTTTTCTTTATATTCGTAAGGTATAACAATAACTAAATCATCAATGTATTTTGTTAAACTATTAAAGTCTAATTTTTTTTCATTAACTAAAGTATTTATATTACATAAATTTTGGTATCCATGGTAATCTTTAGCATACAATAAAATTGTATAATCAAGTTTTACCTCTAATCCTATGATAGGTTTAATACCATTCGTTTTACATTTATTATAAAATTCCATAGTGCCATATATATTATCATCACATATTGCACATGCTTCTATTTTAAGTTGGGAAAGTCTTTTTATTAAATCATCTATTTTTATTAAGCTTGAAAGAATAGAATAATCCGTTTTAACCCATAATGGAACATAATTCATAAAAAGCACCTTCCTTTCTAATAATATTTTACTACAAATATAAGTTTTTTCCTATTTTAATTTGACTAATTAAGGATATTATGGTAAAGTTATTAAGCAAACACGTATTTAAGGAGGAATTAAATATGGCTAAGAAAGTATCAACTAGAAAACCTTTATCAGGTAATAAAAGATCACACGCTTTAAATACTACTAAGATGACTCAAAAAGTTAATATGCAAACTGTTGTTGTTAATGGCGAAAAGGTGGTAATGAGCGCAAGAGAAGCTAAAAAATATAGAAAAAATAGTGCTGAATAATAAAAATACTTAAAAAAAGTTTTAAGTATTTTTTATTTTGTCAAAGCTATATCTATTACTTTATCTTAAGTTTCTTTTTACTTATAATCTACCTAATAAAAATCTTATAGATGGATTATTTTTTATACGTAGTTTTCTTAAGCTATTAACATCTTTATCATAATACATAAAAAAAGAATAGTTTTATCAAACTATTCTTACTTTCTATCAGTTGAGCCAAATCCACCAGTACGAATACCATCAGCATTATCATCATCAACTGTTAAATACTTCATAAATATTGCTTGGCCAATAGCCTCTCCTTTTTTAATAACCGTTGGTTCGCTTTTCATATTATAAAATGAAAACATAAATGCACCATCATTATCAGGATTACCATAGTAATCTGCATCTATTATACCTACGCTATTAGCCATTACAAGGCCTTTTTTCTTTGGATTAGAGCTTCTATTACATAACATCATATACTCATCTTCAGGCATATAAGCTTTTAATCCTGTCTTAACCAAAGTTGGATTCATGCCAGGTTTAAATGGTTCTATAACCGTATCTTCGGCCGCTTCTATGTCATAACCAGCAGATCCTTTTGTCTTTCTAACTGGTAAATTTATATCTTTATCTTCAAATCCTTTTGCAATTTCAAAACCTCTTTGCCTCATATTACACTCCTACTAACTCTTTATTTTCTTCTAATAATACAATTTTTCCTTGATTAATAGATTTTTGCACATCAATTACTCTTTGATTAGAAGAACCCTTCCATTTTAATCTAAAATCATGAAGTTCATCCTCATACCTTCCGTCTATTAAAACATCAATGTACTTTAAAGCTTCTTTATCCTTTAAATCTTTATCAAATAAGAAACCAGTCCACACCCAAACACTTTTATTTGGATATTTTTCTTTGAATTTTTTAGCTAATGTCGTTGTTCCTTCAATGTTTACTGGATTCATTGGTTCCCCACCTAATATTGATAAACCTACTATATGATCTTTTTCAGCTAATTCTAAAACCCTATTAACCGTATCTTCGGTGAATTCTTTACCCCCATTAAAATCCCAGGTTTCTTCATTAAAGCAATTTTTACAATGGAAGGCGCAACCTTGCATAAAGATTGAAACTCTCACTCCTGGACCATTTGATATATCCATTTTTCTAATTTTGTTGTATCTCATAATTATTCTTCATCATCCTTATTGTCAATGTGAACTACTCTTTCTTTTATTTCTTGAGTTCTTCCTTTATTCCAGAAGTTAGTTCCGATGTAACCACAAGTACGTCTTGCAACATTTAATTTATCATGATCTCTATTACCACACTCTGGACAATACCATTCTAATTTATCATCAAGTAAAATTTCACCATCATAACCACATTCTTGACAGTAATCTGATTTAGTATTTAATTCTGCGTACATAATGTTATCATATATAAATTTAATAACTTCCATTACTGCATCTAAATTACCAGTTAAGTTTGGTGTTTCAATATAACTAATAGCTCCACCTGGAGAAAGTTTTTGGAATTCACTTTCAAGTTTTAACTTAGTAAATGCATCTATTTCTTCAAATACTGGAACGTGATATGAGTTAGTAATGTAATCTCTGTCAGTAATTCCCTTAATTGTTCCAAAACGATCTCTTAAACATTTAGCAAATTTATAAGTTGTTGATTCAATTGGAGTACCATAAACGCTATAGTCTATATCTTCAGCTTCTTTCCATACTTTACAAGCATCATTAAGTCTTTGCATAACCTTAAGGCCAAATTCTTTACCTTCACCACCATCAGTATGTGAATTACCAGTCATGTATTTAACACATTCATACAAACCTGCGTATCCTAATGAAATAGTTGAATATCCATGGTGTAGTAATTCGTGAATAGATTCACCCTTATCTAATCTTGCAAGTGCTCCATGCTGCCATAGGATTGGTGCTATATCACTCGTAGCTTTAGATAATCTTTTATGTCTAGCTTGAAGAGCTCTGTGGCAAAGTTCTAGTCTTTCATCTAAAATTTTCCAGAATGCATCCATATCTTTCTCTGATGATAATGCAGCGTCAACTAAGTTAATGGTAACAACACCTTGGTTAAATCTACCATAATACTTACCCTTTCCAGGAATATAGTTCTTAGCTTTAGCAATATTTCCTAAAGAAATTGTTCTATCAGGTGTTAAGAATGAACGGCAACCCATACATGGATAACAATCTCCCTCACCATTTTCATTTTTCTTAAGTTCTTTCATCACTTTTTCAGATATATAATCCGGAACCATTCTTTTTGCTGTACATTCAGCTGCAAGTTCAGTTAAATAATAATATTTACTATTTTCATGAATGTTATCTTCCTCAAGTACATATAAAAGTTTTGGAAAAGCTGGTGTTATATAAACGCCTTTTTCATTTTTCATACCTTGAGTTCTTTGTTTTAAGACCTCTTCAATAATCATTGCAAGTTCATCTTTATATTCTTCTGTTTCACCTAAATACATACAAACAGATAAGAAAGGTGCTTGACCATTAGTTGTGGTCATAGAATTAATCTGGTATTGGAAAGTCTGAACACCATCAGTTATTTCTTTTTTCAAATCTTCTTTAGCATATTTTTCTGAATCAGCTTTACTAAATTTTCTGTCTTTATATTTCTTTAAAAAACGTTTATAACTTTCCCTAACAAAAGGTGCTAAATGAGTAAGAGTTACCGTAGCGCCACCATACTGGCTTGAATTAACCGCGGTAATAAGTTGTGTTGCGATTGTCATAGCAGTTAAGAACCTATGTGGTTTTTCAATCATAACACCATTTATATTTGTACCATTTTGAAGCATATCTTCAAGATTTATTAAATCACAATTATGAAGTGCATTTTGTGCAAAATAATCCATGTCATGAAAGTGAATTATTCCTTCATCATGTGCTTTTACAACGTCTTCTGGAAGTAAAAATCTTCTTGTAATATCAGTAGAAGTAATACCTGCGATATAATCTCTTTGAGTAGTTACCACTTTTGCATTCTTATTAGAATTTTCGGTATTCCAATATTCACTTTCTCCATCTATTAATTCTTTAATAGAAAGATCTGTTGTATTACTTTTTCTAACTAATTCCCTAGTATATCTATATGTAATATATTTTTTAGCAAGCTTGTATTTACCAATTGACATCAATTTAGTTTCGATAATATCTTGAATGTCCTCAACAAGCATTCTTTTTTTATCTAATTTTTCAATATATTTAATTATATTTTTAATTTGTGTGCTTGATGCTCCCTCATCCTCATCAACTTCTTGATTGGCTTTCATTATTGCGTTTTCTATTTTTTCTGGGCAATAATCAACTATGTGTCCATCTCTTTTTATTATTTTCATGTTGAACTCCTTCTTCTTGTGCTACTATATTTTACAATTTTAATATAGCATATTAAGAAAAAAGCTGTATGTTGCAATTGCAACATTTTAAAAAAAATGCTATTATTTTATTAAGAGGTGTAAAATGGTTAAATTATTTAATAAAATTAGTGTAAAGGATCAAACAAAATTACTAAAATTATTGGAAACTAGTATTCTTAATTTTAAAAAAGATAAAGTAATATTATCTACAATAGAAGAAAACATAATAGGTGTAATATTAGAAGGTTACGCTCAAATAATACGAACTGATTATAATGGTAATAGAACAATAATTGAAGAATTAGAAGAAAATGATATTTTTGGCTCTTCTATATCTTCTTTATCAAGTAATGAATATCAAATTATAACCAAGGAAGATACAAAAGTATTAATAATAGATTATGACAGAATAATCGAATCAAAAAATAACACTTACCCATACTATAATCAATTTATTAAAAACCTACTTGAAATAACAACTAATATAATTGATGAAAAAAACGAAAGAATAGAAATATTAACAAAAAAAACCATAAGAGATAAACTACTTGAATATTTTAATATATATTCAAAAAAACATGGTACAAGGATAATATATTTACCATTTAGTTTTACTGATTTAGCTGATTACTTAGCAGTAGATAGAAGTGCTATGTCAAGAGAACTTAAATATTTAAAAGAAGAAGGATTTATTAATTCAAAAGGAAGAAGAATCACCTTACTTTACAGGTGATTCTTCTTTATAAAACATACGTTTAAATATTCTTCTTACTAATGGTTGTATAAAAAACATTTGCCCGAAAAACGCAAATGGAAAATTAAGTACTACCGTCTGTAAAAAATTTGGTATGAAATAGGTTATAAATGAACTAAAAGCCCATGCTGTATCATGAAATACTAAGGCAGGAAAAATTCCTTTATAAAGAATTGTAGCTAAAAAACTCATCCATGGACACATTATTCCAACCGTTGCACATATAATTGCTGATTCTACAATTATCGGGCTGGTTTTATTAGGATCTATCGCTTTAAAAGCAAGTTTTAAAGCTAAAGGACTACCTATAAAAATTTCTGATAAATACGCTAAAACAAATTCAATTGGAACAAGCATTAAAGCAAATTTAATATCCACGTTAAGTATACCCTTGTTTTCTATTGCTAAGCAATAAAAAACAAAACATGGAACGGTTATAATAACCGTTAATAGTGCAAATATTAAACCCTGTTTTCTATTTTGTATCATATAATTTTACTCCTTTCTTCTTAAAGCAAAAAAACACATGTAAATTACTCTACTTTCACGATAAAAATGGTTATGTACCGTGATCAGATTTACGAGTTAAACTCTACATGTGTCGTTTTCCATTTAAAAAAATTACTTTTAAAGTATATCAAAAAATTAATTTTAAAGCAACAAATTATTTTCTAATTCTTTTACATATACCCGTAATATTTTCCTTTATATCATCTTTAAAATCATCTATTAAAGCACTGTTTTTATCAAACAATTCTAAATCATTATTAAAAGTTTCAATAAACTCTTTTTTAGATGGCTTTTTTAACATACTTACCATAGAAAAAAATTCAGAGGTTCTACTTTTATCAAATATATTTGACGTTTGATATGATAATTCCATACTACCATACCCATTAATAAGTTGTAACCTTTTACTATTTTTTACATACATTAATAAACCTAAAGAAGTATCATATACAAACTGATTATTATTATGTCTATCAATAACCAAATTAACAGGATGGTAATAATAAACATTTTGAAGAGTTGGATAAGATACTTTAATTTTTTGAATATTAAGTTCGCAATTAGTATCAATTTTATTAGGCCTTAATAAAGCTACTGGGGAATAATTTTCAAATTCTCTTTTAGTAAGTAGCATTTCTAACATCTTACTTACTGAACAACTATCGCCAAGTCCTAATATTATATTTTCCGCTTTATAATGATTTCCATATCGCTCTATAGTAAACTTACCATCAACTGATAGTATACCATTAAATAAAAGGTACGAATATAAATTACAACTTGATAATGCATCATCTATGTTTAATTCTTGTGATAATTTTGCAATTTTCTCTACTATTTGGTTTAAATTATTTTTAACTTCTAAAGCATCTTTATTGGCATAAGAATCTATGAATTTTTTTTGTGTACGTAAGTTCATATACTATTCCTCCTTTTTGCTTTATATATTACCATACCAGATTTTAAAAATCAATTATTTATTATTTTTAATCCACTAATTAAATTTACTTATAATATTATAAGTAGAATCATCTATAAAATTAACAATTGTACCACTACACTTTTTTTATAATGATACACAATATTTTAAACTGTTTTTATTATTTTATAATTTAGATACCACTTTTAGTATTGTTATAATATCTAACATAGAAGTAGTATGAATTATAATTTTAATATCATAAAAAGATATATAAATTCATCTATATTATTATTTTTCACATTTGTTATACTATAAAAAAAGAAAAACTAAATTTTTCTTCTTTTATCTTTTATTTCATTAAGTAAAAGTTCTACAAACATATTTTTTTCTACACAATACGTTTTATCAGAACCGTGTCTTCTATAACTTACCATATTTTCATCTTTTTCTTTGTCGCCCAATATTAATGTAATAGGTATTTTTTTAGTTTGTGCTTCTCTAATTTTATAAGATAGTTTTTCATCTCTATCATCTAGTTCTACCCTAACACCTTTTTCTTTTAATAAATTAAATATTTCACTTGCATATTGCAAATGATAATTATTATTAACTGGTATCACATTTACTTGAACTGGAGCAAGCCAGGTTGGGAATGCCCCTTTAGTTTCCTCTATTAAGAACGCAGTAAATCTATCAAACGTTCCAAATATTGCTCTATGAAGTACAACTGGAATTTGTTTTTCACCATTTCTATCTATATATGATAAATCAAATCTTCTTGGAAGCAAAAAATCTAATTGGCAAGTTGATAAAGTCACTTCTGGTCCAACGGCTGGTTTTACTTCTACGTCTAATTTAGGGCCGTAAAATGCTGCTTCTCCTACGGCTTCAAAGTATTCAACGTTAAGTTCATTTAAAACTTCTCTTAACTTACTTTCAGCTTCATTCCACATTTTATCATCATCAAAATATTTTTCTTTATCTTCTGGATCTCTAAGTGATAATCTAAATTTATATTCTTTAATACCAAAGTCTTTATAAACATCAAGTATTAAACTAACAACTTTTTTAAATTCTTCCCCAATTTGTTCTGGAGTTACGAATAAGTGTGCATCATTTTGACACATACATCTAACACGTTCAAGGCCCTTAACAGCGCCTGATGCTTCATATCTAAAGTCAGTAGCAAATTCACCTATTCTAACTGGTAAATCTCTATATGAATGTAATTTGTTTTTAAATACTAACATATGATGTGGGCAATTCATTGGTCTTAAAACAAATTCTTCTTCATCAACCTTCATTGATGGAAACATGTTTTCTTTATAATGATCCCAGTGTCCTGATGTTTTATATAAATCAACGGTTCCAACACATGGTGTGTAAACGTGGTCATAACCCATCTTTTGTTCTTTTTCATATATGTAGTTTTCTAGTTGTTTGCGGATTATCGCTCCGTTAGGAAGCCATAAAGGCATACCTGCACCAACTAATTCATGACTCATAAATATTTCTTGTTCTTTACCTATTTTTCTATGATCTCTTGCTTTTCTATCCTCAAGTTCTGCCAAATAGTTATTTAAATCTTCTTCGTTTTCAAAACACACACCATATATTCTTTGAAGCATTTTATTAGAAGAATCACCTTTCCAATATGCACCAGAAAACTTAAGTAATTTAAAATATTTCATGCGTTTAGTTGTATCAACATGAGGTCCACGACAAAGATCAGTAAAATCTCCTTGCGTATAGCAAGAAATAACCGTGTTTTCCTCATCCATTCTACTAATTAAATCTATTTTATATGGATCATCTTTAAACTTTTCTAATGCTTCTTTTTTAGATATTTCTTCCCTATAAATTCTTTTATCTGCTTTAGCACATTTTTTCATTTCTTTTTCTATTTTTATTAAGTCTTCTTCTGTTAACGTTTTATCTCCTAAGTCTATATCATAGTAGAACCCCTCTTCTATTACTGGTCCTACCCAAAACTTAGCTTCTGGATATAAATGCTTTACTGCTTGTGCAAGTAAGTGAGCACAAGAATGGTTTAGTTTATTTAAATTTTCATTTTCTTTTATGTTAATCATTTTTATCTCTCCTTTATTTGTGTTTTTAATTTAAATGTTCTAATATTAAAACCACCTTGTTTTTTATAGTAGTAATCTACTAAATCTGATATGTTTTTATACATAACACTAGGTTTGTTTTCTTCATAACATTTTATGTATAACTTAATAAATTCTTCATCCGGAAATTTAAATACGTGGTATTTTTTTCTATATTCTTCATCTGTTAATACTTTATATACCTTGGCAGAAGGAAGTTTTGAAATTCCTAAATATTCTGCATATATATTATAAATATCATTCAATAGCAAATAATATATCTTATTAAAATCCAATCTGTTTTCATCCAATGCTACCTTTAATTCATCTAACCAATTCCATAAGTGATAGTTATTAATATCAAGTCTATCTGATGAAATATTTTTAAATGGCTTGTCTATGTATTTTAATGCTAAATCTTGTAATTCTTTTACGCTACCATCTAAATCATAGATTACTTTGCCATATGCAAACATTTTAGCTATTGAATGTTTGTAATTATTAAATTCTTTTTCCATAAGGTCTATAATACCAGCTTTAGTATTCATAAAATACTCTATTAAGTAGCTATTAGACTCATTATTTCCTCTTAAGGAATACTTAACACCATCCTTAAGAACCAAATAAACATCAATATCAGAATGTTCATTATAATTACCTGATGCATAACTACCACATAAAATGGCTCCTACAACCTCATCATCTTCTTCATACTCTTTTAAAAATTCCTTTAAAGCAAGTTTCCATTTTTCTACCATTTTATCACTTCCTTTCAAAAAATAAAAAAAGCACATCCACAAAGGAGTGCTTTTTACACGGTACCATCCTTACCTTTAACTTAATTTGGTAACGTGTTTATTAAACACGGGATTCTTTTTCAAGTCCTGCTCCGAAGTAGTAATCATATAACTAGTTTACCTAATTTCCACCGATATAGGCTCTCTTTTAAACATCATTACATAACCATGTCTTCATCAAATGCATTTACACCAAAATAATACTACTTTTATTAACAATAGTCAATTATTTCCTCTTGTTTTCTCCAAGCATTTCGGTATCTTGTGTTAATTGTTTTATTCTTTCTATTATTCTAACTGCTTTTACTCTCTCAGATTTATTGGAAGTAGTAATAGATAAATGATCTTCTAATTCTTTTAGGTTCAAATTAGAAGTTATAAACGTAGGTAGACCTTCTTGCATTCTATATTGCAAAATAGTACCCAATATTTCATCTCTTGCCCATGTCGTTACACCTTCAGCACCTAAATCATCTATTAAAAGTAACTTAGCATATTTAACTTCATTATATTTATTCTTAAATTCATCATTCGAACTAGATCCGTAACTTGATTTTAAACTTCTTAAGTACTCTGGCCAATATACTATTACACTTTTAACATTATACTTTGCAAGTTCATTAAATAATGCTGCTATTAAATATGTTTTTCCACATCCAAAGTTACCGTGTAAAAACAATCCCCTTTTAATAACTCCTTTTTTATATTCTTTAGCATAATTTAAAATCCAT
The DNA here is from genome assembly GCA_947589535.1 of uncultured Bacilli bacterium. Classification (GTDB taxonomy): domain Bacteria; phylum Bacillota_I; class Bacilli_A; order RF39; family UBA660; genus Aphodocola. The sequence goes on from CANQAS010000011.1 coordinate 19,112, forward strand.
TTAATTACTTTTTCTCTTCCTTTATCATCTGTATAAATATCCTTTATTTTAGCTTCTCTTATTTCTTTAGGAATATCAAAAGATAATACGTTTCGTTGATATTTAGTATCCTCTATGAGTTTATTTTTGTACCTACAAGAAACATAGGAAAACTCTAATTTACCATCCTTTAAAATAGGCATATAGCAATATCCATTCATACTGTTTTTGCACATAAGAAGACCTTTGCAAGCTTTACAGTTTTTATATTCTAAAACCGCATCCTCAATAGAAGTAGTACTTTTCATTAACTCATCATCACTTAAATTAATTTTATCAGTCATAGCCTTAAAATTTGGATCTTTCATAGATTCTTCATATGCAAGTCTTAACTTATAATTTAAATCTTTAACGTTCCTTATCTTATTAATGTTTTCCATGATAAACTCCTTAAATATTAATAGTATTTATGCTATCTTATTTCTAATTGTAATTTTTTAATATTTTCCCTTAAGTTTTTAATAAACTCTTTATTTTTTTCATTTAGCTTAGGATCTTTAGCTAAATTATTAAGTATTTTCAAATTTTTACTAGATATACCTATACTTATATTATTTTCTTTTAACATCTTAATAGCTTCTTTATCTTCCATGATATAGTCAGAATTATTAAGTTTTTTTCTAATATAAAGCATTTCACTTAAAGCAAAGTTATTATGTTCATATTTTATGCTTATTAAGTATAAAGAAAATGCTAGTTCATATTTTTCTTTTTCTATATAATAGAATCCCAAATTGCGATAATATCTTGCTAATGAAGAAGCATCATATAAATAATCATATAAGTTATCTATACTTTCTTTCATTTTATCTAAATCACCAGACATTTTATAAGCTTCTACTATTTCAAAAAAAGAATCTATGTTAATTGGATTATACTTTAAGGATTTATTTAAATATTTTAGAGCCTTGTCATATTCTTTTTCCTCTACCGCAATATACGCAAGTAATCTATATGCTTCATCACCCATTAAATTAATCCAAAATACTTGTTTTTTTACTTTAACTACATTAATAAACAAATAAAACTGAGTAATACTTTTAAATGAATAATTAATACCATTTTCTTTTTTATATAAATCTTTTACTTCATCTATATAATCTAATAATAAGTTTTTAGCATCTTCGTATTTTCTTTCTCTAATCAACTTATTAGCAACAATAATTTTCTTATTTAAAACAGTATAATCTTTATTCATAACTACTCCTTTTATGAAAATTCCTTAAGCATATCTTTAAGTGATTTTTCATCTTCCTCACTTATTTTTTCTTTTTTAATATTTTGATTAAACCATTCTGGAAGTTTTTCTTCCTTTATAACTTTAGATAATTGTCTATCATTAGTCTTTTTATCTTTCTTATACTCTTTTTCAGCGGCTTTCATTGCTTCTTCAACGGTTTCAACATTAAGCCTTTTCCATTGTGATGCAATGGTTTCTAAATAAGATCTTGTTAATTTTTTATTATTTATTTTAAGTACATAATCAATTAAAACGTTTACAACACCTGGGTTAAGCTTGAAGTCATTTAATAATGATTCTAATAAACTTAAATCCCTAGTTGACGGTTTAGCTCCGTTACTTCTTCCTTTTAAGAAATTATAAGGGCTTGTGTTTTCAAATACATAAATCATCTTAGCTCGTTTATCATCAGCACCCACTGGATTTTTTAAGTATTCAGGTTGACTTTTATAAACCAAAGATGGCAACTTATTTTCATTTTCATATCTATAATAATTTCTAACGTTTTTTCTAAGAAGTGTTTTATCAATGAGTCCGTTTTCTTTTATCGAGTTAAGAATTGGAGCTTTCATACTATTAGCATCCATATTATAAACAAAAGACAAATTATTAATAAGTTCTTTAACTTCTTTTGAAAAAGTCCTGTTGGTTATTACACCACTAGGCACTAATGATATTAACATATCAAAATCGAAGCTTTTATCTATTTTTATATTACCTGTTTTATTAACCCTTAAATCATCATTTAAATTATCATAAGTAGTTGCAGGTAAACTTTCAAATACATTATCAAAACTACTAGTTATCTCTTCATAAGATGATAAATTTATTTTTGGTACTTTAAAATATTTAAGTAAGTTTTCGTATTCCTTTTTACCTACGTTATTATATAAAACAATATTTAACACAGGATGATTAAAAAACTCTGATGCACTTATTGGAGAATATATTTCATAAACATAATTATTAACGTTATCTTTCTTAACGAAAGTTTTTAATAATCCTACTCCCTCTAATTTTTTTCTGGCTGTTACGATGGCATCCATTTTAATTCTAAGACTAGTCATCAAATGATGATGGGTATATTCCATGCTAAGTAGCTCCGTTTTATCCAAGTCAGCCCATAATGTATAATATAAGCTAGTTGCCATACTACCAATAATAGGCTGATATAACATACTAATTATTTTTCTGTCATACTCGTTTAAAATAGTACGGTTGACTACCACAAAAGTATCAGCGGGTAATATGTTTACTTCTCTCATAATAGTCACCTTCCTTTAATTAATATTTTAATCTATTTTCCCTTTTATTTCAATAATTACTTTAAATATAAACAAAAAATACATTTAATAATCATTTTTATGATTTTGAAATATACTTTTAAAATGATATAATCTTCCTGGTGATATAAATGTTTAAATATAGTCTAGATAATAAAAGGTATCATACCCTTAATTATCATTTATCCAGTAAATTTGGAACAAGGGTATTTAAGGTTAGTTTAAATGGTAATTTTTCTTGTCCTAACTTCAAAAATAATAAAGGATGTATTTTTTGCTCTGCTTTAGGTAGTGGGGACTTTGCAGGTAATAAAAAAGATGATTTATTAAAGCAGTTTAATGATGTTAAAAGTATGTTAAATAACAAATGGCCTGATACAAAATACATAGCATATTTTCAAGCTAATACCAATACTTATGCACCTGTGGATGTTTTAAAAGAAAAATTTGAAAAAGCACTTACCTTTCCTAATGTTGTGGGTTTAAACATTGGAACAAGACCTGATGCAATATCAGATGAGTGCTTAGAATATTTAAAAGATTTAAATAAAAGGACCTATCTTACAATCGAAATTGGACTTCAGAGTATGCATAATAAAACACTTAAATTAATTAACCGTGGACATGATTTAAAGTGTTTCGATAAATGTGTTAGAAAGTTAAGAGCTAATAACATAAACGTAGTTGTTCATATAATAAATGGGCTCCCTTACGAAACAAAAGAAATGATGATTGATACCGTTAAGTATTTAAATAAATTAGATATTAATGGAATTAAAATACATATGCTTCATATTCTTAAAAATACAGAATTAGAAAACTTTTATAGTAAAACTAAGTTTCACGTTTTAACTAAAGAAGAATATGTAGATATAGTATGTGATCAAATAGAAGAACTTGATGAAAAGATAGTTATTCATAGATTAACTGGTGATGGAAAAAAAGAAGATTTAATAGAACCTTTATGGACTTTAAAAAAAGTATCAGTACTTAATGATATAGATAAAGAACTAAAAAGAAGAAATACATATCAAGGTTATAAATGCCAAAAGAAGCGATAGTTCGCTTCTTTTATTTTAACTTGTAGTGTATGTTATTTTTATTTAAAAAAGTTGTTATATTATCAGTGTACGCTATCAAAGTTAGTTTAGTTATAATAATTCCATTTGAAATATAGGTTACGTTAAAATAATAATCTTCCTCATCATAAATATCTTTTATGCATTTACTTATATTATTACACGATAATTTATATTCATCATCATTTTTTAATTTCATATATGTTATAAAATATTCGTCTTTATATTTACTAAATAATTTATCTATGTTATTACTACTTATCCCTTCTTCAAAAGTTAAATCCACCGTAGATACACCATAACTGTTTACATCATCATAATAAATGGCAGGTTTGCTTCTATCAGATATAATCAGAAATATATAGACCATAAACAAAAATAATAAAAAAAGATATTTTTTCATAAAACCACCATTATTATTATGAAATAAATATCTTTTTTAATACGTTTTAAATATGCATTTGAGGATTTACTTCTGGAGGATCAATAAGTTCGACAGTAGCCCCACCAGTAGCCACTCCTCTTTTTTTCTTTAGGTCATTAAGTTTTTCTTTTAAATCATCTACTGGTATTGCTCTCATTTCTTCAGCTTTTTCATGAGCTTCAGTTGAAAACTTTTTAGCTTTTTTAGAAAGCTTATCGGCCACAACACTCGCATAATCTACTACTGGAGCGAAGCCTTGTTTTAACTTAGCATTACGAAGTTCTTTTTTTGCCTTACGTCTTTCAGAAATCTTACTAATAGTTTTTTTTGGACCTAGACTAGTATCTTCTAGCCATTTCTTAGCTTTATTAATTCTTTTAACTCCTTTGTTTATAGCATCTTTAACAATGTTTGTACAACTTAAAGTTATATTAAAAATTTCTCCATGTTTGATATATACAACGGTTTGCTTTTCACCATTAGAATTTACCAATTCGCCAGATTCTACTTTGTAGTTTTTTTCTTCTAGCCATTTTAAATATTTAGTAACAGTATTTCTTAAAGTTCTAAACTTATTTTTTGGCATTGAAATAATTGGTGTTGTTTTTCTCTGACCAATAGAAGGATCTACCACAAAGTTTATTACTATCTTCTTATCCTCTGTACTTAATTCAAGATCATCAGTTTTTTTCATGATATCTTCTTCAGGTATATTTATTTTTCTTTTAGGATTATCATCTTTGTAATCTTGAATCGTATTTGTCAAATTTTGAGCGGTAATATCATCTATTTGCTTTCCTATTAATTCTTTTTCATCATCAGTTGCTTGCACATACTTTTCAGTTAATCCTTTATCAGAAATTAATGCAATTGAAGATACATTTATACCCTCATTCCTTAATTTTGATGTCAAAGCATTAAAATCTCTGGTTTCTAAATTACCAATTCTATGCGCAAATTCACTTTCCCTATATAATTCATGTATGGTTTGTTCTTTAGCAGTTTCTAAAATAACATTTAAAAATTCATGATTTTCAAGAATCATTTGCAAATTATTTTTTACAAAATCTGCATTTAAGTTTTTTTCTAAAGCCTCTTTGCACTTGTTTAATATTTTACCCTCAGCATCTTTTTCGGGATGATCTTTTAAGAAATTATAATAAGCAACATAAACTGCAATAGAAACAGAAATGTTTTCTAAAGTGGCATCTATAACATCATCATAATACATATCATATAGATTTGAGTCATCATTTAAATTCCTTAATTTATTGGTGATTATATTACATTTTTCAATATCCATAGTTTAATCTCCTATTCTTCTGATAATTCTTGAATAGCTTTTTGAATCATTTTCCAATCTTCTTCACTAGTAATTGAATCAAGAACATAGCTATCTTCTTGTTCTACTATTACAGAAGCATATATATCAACATTATCAGCTTTATCATCAAATGTATATATTAAAAACGATTTTGAATCATCTGGAGTTTTTAAAATTGTAATAACTTTAATTTCCATTTCCTTACCGTCTTGATTAGCTATCTTAAGAGTTTCTAATTCTTTCATAGTGGCCCTCCTTATTCTATATTTATAATTATAAAATATTTTTGTAAGTTTTGCAAGTACAATAGTATT
>CANQAS010000012.1 GCA_947589535.1 uncultured Bacilli bacterium
TACAACAAAAAATTAACTCAATTTCTTGAATTAATTTTTATATAATTTTTGTTTCACATCATTTACAAATGTACAAATATTAAAAAATGTAATTTAGCCATTTATTTTAAATTTAAATACTAAATAACCTATTACGGCTACCACAAGTAATATAATTGACAAAATAATAACACTTATATTACCTTTTTTATCATCATTATCTAAAATTCCATTTTCTACATTATATATATCATTTATATAATTTTCATAAGAATCTGATAAGTAATAGCGTTCTTTCGTTTTAAACATACCCTCAAAATAAGTTTTGAAACTTACAGGAAGCTTATTTTTATTTTTACTATATATTCTTTCTATATCTTGAAGTGAAGCATTATCATCTATTTTCTCGCCTATTAAAATCTCTAGGCAAGTGATGGCAAACGCATACATATCAGTTTTTTCACTAACTAATTTATACACAGGATCTTGATATTTTTTAGCAACAGAATTATTAATTACATTTTTCTTAGTAACAAATGAATCACAGTCAATTAATTTAACATTTCCTAAATTATCAATAAATATATTATCTGGGTTTAAATCACATATATATATTTTTCTATCATGAAGTTTTTTCATGATGTCTTCTAATTTATTAATCTTTTCTAATTTTTCTTCAAAATTATATGAATCACACTTTTTTAATAACGCACTACCTTCTGGTAAATACTCCATTATATATCCTATAAATACACCATCATAATAAACTAAATTCTTAGGTTTTACTACCTCATTTAAATCAATGTTTTTTATGTATCTTAAAGTCTCTTCTCTATCTTTTACATATGTAAATGATGTAGTTATAAACATTTTAAGAATTTTATTATTGTCAGTTAAATATATATTTCCAGAACGTCCTGAAGTTATCTTTTTTATTAACTTTAAGTCTTTATAATCAATGGAATCTTCTTCTATATCACGGAATTTATCATTTAGTTTTCTTGTTAATACAGCACTCGTAACATTTATACTAAGCGTGCTACCCTGTTCATTCATACTTATTTCATAAAAGCCTAATGATCTATACATATTAAACATATCATTATCTTTATCATTTAATTTAACAATTACGTTTCTTGCTCCAACTTCTCCTGCAACATATATAACCGCCTCAGTAAGAAGAGCTTCCATCATTTTTCCATTAAATTGTTCTAAAATAAATAAATGATTTATCTCAACTTGGGATGATGAGTTTATGTTTTTAAATTCAAATATAGCATAACCAACTAGCATTTCGTTTGTTTGTAATGCTATTGTTATTTTATTTTTAAAATAGTCCGGCAAGACATAATCATCTAAATCTAAAATACAATCTTGTTTTAAAGTCTCGTTTGTAAACGTATTTACAATATCTGTAAAAATATCAAAATCCGTCTCCAATATTCCAAGGTTTATATTCTCCTTTTTTACTAAATTAATCATATCAATCACCACCACCGTATACTTTACTAACTAATTATACAATTTTTTACATATTATTTCTATAGAAAAAGAAAAAAAAGATATAAAAATCTATCTTTTCATATCTTCTATAATTTTTTCTATTCTATTTCCATATTCTACCGATTCATCAAAAATAAATCTTAGATCTGGTATTTTTCTTATTTCCAGTTTTCTTTTAGCAAGTTCTGTTTTTATAAATCCTTTGGCTCCATTTAAATCATGCATACACTTTTCTCTTTTTGCATCATTAAGAACCGTACAATATACTTGTGCTAAAGATAAATCCGTATCAACACTGCAGCCTGTAATAGTAACAAATTTAATATCCTCATCATAAACTTCGTTTTGTAATATATCACTTATTTCTCTTACTAATAGATTTGCTATTCTTTCTGTTTTTACACTCATTTACTACCTCTTTATTTCTACTAATTCGTATGCTTCAATAATATCTTTTTCTTTGATATCTTGATAGTTTTCTAAGGTAATACCACATTCAAGTCCAGCCTTAACTTCTTTTGCTTGATCCTTTTCCCTTTGAATAGTATTTATTGCTCCATCATATATTACAACACCATCACGTACTACACGCGCTTTAGCACTTATTTTAATAACACCATCAAGAACATAGCAACCAGCAATATTACCGGTTTTTGAGAATTTATAAATTTTTCTTATCTCAGCTGAACCAAGTGCTTTTTCTTCATATTCAGGATCTAACATACCTTTCATAGCTGATTCTATTTCTTCTACTAATTTATATATGATGTTATGAAGTCTTACATCAACGCCATATTCTTTTGCTACATCAAGTATCTTACCAGTAGGTCTTACGTTAAATCCAATAATTATTGCACTAGATGCATTAGCTAAAACTATATCGCTTTCAGTAATAGTTCCAACACCACTTCTAATAACATTTAATTTGCATCCTTCAACATCTATTTTAGATAACGTATTTTTAACAGCTTCCTCACTACCTTTAACATCGGTTTTTAAAACAATGTTTATCTCCTTTAAACCTTCAGATATTTTTCCAAATAAATCATCTAAACTTAATGAACTAGCTAAAGTATTTGATTTTAATTTAGCAGTTTCACTTCTTTGTTCTGCAACTGAATGTGCTTGTTTCTCTGATTCAAAAGCCATAAATTTATCACCAGCTGTTGGAACACCTGATATACCAGTTACTTCAACTGGAGTTGCTGGAAGAGCTTCTACCACTTCTTCACCTAAATCATTTTTAAGAGTTCTTATCTTACCGAAGAATTCACCAATAACCACTGGATCACCAAGTCTTAAAGTTCCGTTTTGAACAAGTAAAGTTACGATAGAACCAACGTTTTTATCTAGTTTAGATTCTATTACCGTACCCATTGCATATCGCTTAGGATTTGCTTTTAATTCTTCCATCTCTGCAATTAAAAGTAAATTTTCTAATAACTTATCTATTCCTTCATGAGTTTTTGCAGAAATAGGAACAAATAGCGTATCTCCACCCCATGCTTCTGGTGTGAGACCTCTTTCACTCATTTCACGCATTACTCTATCTGGATCAGCTCCTGGCTTATCCATTTTATTTATGGCAACTATAATTGGAACCTTAGCAGCTTTCGCATGATCAATTGCTTCAACCGTTTGAGGCATAACGCCATCATCTGCTGCAACAATTATTATTACAATGTCAGTAATAGATGCACCACGTGCTCTCATTTCGGTAAAAGCCGCATGCCCTGGGGTATCTATAAAGGTAATTTTTTTACCATTACTTACAACTTGATAAGCACCAATATGTTGTGTTATACCACCAAATTCACCATCTACTACACTACTTTCTCTAATCGCATCTAAAAGAGATGTTTTACCATGGTCAACATGTCCCATGATTGTTACTACTGGTGGTCTTTCTATTAAATCTTTTGGATCATCATTAACCTCAAACATTTCAAAGTTTGAAATATCCCTAGTTTCTTCTTTCTTTAACGTCTTATTAAATTCTAAAGCTAAAACGGAAGCATCATCATAACTTATTGCAGAATTAATACTTGCCATAATACCAAGTCCCATAAGTTTTTTTATTATATCAGTAACTGACATAGATAAACTTTCTGCAAAGTCCTTAATTGTCATACCTTCTTTGTATAAAACTACACTATCATCATTCTCACTTTCGTTAGAAACAAGTTTTTCTTTGTTTTTATACATTGCCTTTTTAGCTTGTTTAATATCTTTACTTTTATTTTTCTTCTTTTTAATAGGAGCTGGCTCACTACTATAAACAGCGTCCTTCTTATTAATCATAGTGTCTAGTGCTTCGTCATAATAATCATCTTCATCTAATTTCTTTATGATTTCTTCATCAACTTCTACCAAATCTTCGGAAGTAGTATCATCGTTATCTTCATTTGCAAATGCATTATCTAACTCAACTATTGCATCATCATCTAACATATCATCCTTATTTGATACTTTTATTTTCAAAATATCACACATTTTCAAGACTTCATCTACTTCTTTATTCATGTCTTCTGCATATTCTAAAACACTCATCATACGTACCACACTCCTTTACTTTTGATTTATAACTTTTTCTAAACTATCATAAACTTCCGCTGGAATACTAACTTCTAAAAACCTCTCTAATACTTTGGTTTTTCTTGCTATATCAAGCGCTTCGATAGAATTTTTAATATATGCACCTCTACCATTTGCCTTTCCTGTTAAGTCAACTGTTACATTTCCGGTATTATCTCTAACTACCCTAATTAAATCTTTCTTAGGACATTTTTCTTTTGTTACAACACAAGTGCGCATAGGAATCTTTTTTTGTTTCATGTAAATCACTCCCAATTAAGATATAGCATTTGTTAAATCTATTTTTTCTTCTTTTACTTGTTCTTCTGTCTTAACATCTATTCTAAAGTGAGTTAATCTAGCAGCCAAGCGAACGTTTTGACCTTTTTTACCAATTGCAAGAGATAAGTTATCGCCTTCAGCAACTGCTAAAGCTTCGTTTTTCTTCTCATCTAAAATATATACTTTTACTTCTCTTGCTGGAGAAAGTGCATTTTTAATAAATGTTATAGGATCTTTATCATACTTAACAACATCTATTTTTTCTCCACCTAACTCCTGTGAAATACGGTTAATTCTAGAACCTTTTTCACCAATACAAGCACCAATAGCATCTACGTTTGGATCTTCTGAATAAACAGCTATTTTACTTCTTGATCCAGCATCTCTTGCAACACTGTATAAAATAACCGTTCCATCGTTTAATTCAGGAATTTCTTTTTCCAATAATCGTTTTACAAATCCATAATGAATTCTTGATAATAAGATAAGTGGGCTTTTGCCAGTATCATCGATTTTAGTTACATATACCTTAACCGAAGACCCCATTGTTAATTCTTCTCCTTTTATTAATTCACTCTTAGGAAGTATTCCATGCATTCTACCTAAATCAACATAATAATTTGAAGCATCTTCTCTAGATAATGTACCAACAAGTAATTCTCCTTCTTTATCTTCAAACTCATTCATTATACTTTGTCTTTCAGCTTCTCTAACTTTCTGAACTAGTATTTGTTTAGCTGATGATGTTGCAACACGACCAAAGTCTTTTAACGCTACTTCTTCTTCTATTGTTTCTCCTGGTTTGATATCAGGTACAATCTTCTTAGCATCTTCAAGAAGAATCTCAACTGTTTCTTCTCCATCTTCATCATCTTCGCCATCGGTATATTCCGTTACTACCTTTTGATATGAATAACCCTTTATTTCACCTGTATCTTTATTAATTTCAATTCTTATATTTGGAAGTCCTGTTTCTTTAGCATAAGCCTTCTCTAATGCTGCAGTCATTCCATCAAATATAACATCTTCACTTATTTGTTTTTCTTCACAAATTGCTTTTAAAGCTTTAATAAATTCTTTTGCATTCATTTTACTTATCTCCTCTTTCTTCTGAACACACGTCTAATACGTATGAATCATCAAATTCATCTTCAAGTGTATCAATTAATGGATTAATAACATTAGTTGCCTCTACACAAGTATCAACATCAACATATGGTTCTTTATCAATTGTGACTCTTAAAAAATACATAGTACCTTCTTTAACATATTCAACATCACATAATTTAATGTTAATTTCGCTTAAAGGCTTCTCAATTAGTCTTTTTACTTTTTCCACCATATTTAATACCTCCTTTAAATATAAAGAGCAGGACCTTTGCCCCACTCTTTGTTGCTAACTGTATTATAACATAAAAAACATAGATTGCAAGCTTTTTTATTAACATGATTATAAATGAAAGTTCAAATCATAATCTCTATGATTTTTTCTTCATTTTTTTACTTTAACAAAATCAAACGAATTATATGTTTCAATTAATTTATCATCAACTAAGTTTATATTTTTATCTATAAAATTAAGTGCTGAGGTAGCATTTACCTTAACTCCATCACAATCTATTTGATATTGTCTATATTTTCTTTCATAAGGCGTTGCATTAGTTTCTTTCATAAATGAAATAATTCCATTCATATAAGAGTTAACTTTTGCTACAAGTTCTTGCTGTTCTTTTTGCGCACAAAATTCTAAAACTTTTATATACCTTGTTTGCAATGTTTTAGGAATTCTTACATCTTCCATGTTTATTCTTTCAAATTTACTTGCTATAGAATGTTCATATAACCTTATAGTATCATCTTTATCTGGTGAATTCTTCTTTCTTTTCGGCATATATCCATATTTATAACAAAAATCTACATATTGTTTTATTATTAACAATTTTTTTCTGTTTTTTATATTTTCTTTTATCTCATTTATTATACTAATCATTTCTTTATGATTTTTAGTGTATATTTCTCTCTTATTTAAAATATTAGTATATGCTCTACTTATTTTAATTTCATATTCTGATGAACTTTTAGAATTTGTTGGAAAATAACCATTTTCTAAATAAAAGTTATAATAATTATCAATCGAACTTGTTATATTATCTTGACTTTTAAGTAATCTTCTTAAACTTTTTCCATAACATTTGTTTTTTGCAGATTTTTTTGCAGCTTCTTTGTATTCTTCTAATAATTCTTCATCTATATCATAATAATTATATAATTTTATTTTTCTTCTAAAATCATACAATTTGGTTTCTACTTCATCTTTTTCATTATATTCAGGAAAACACTCGTTATGAGTATAAAAGAAATCAAGAATTTCTTCTAATTTTTTTTCTATTACATCTAATCCTACTCTTGCCATGGCATTAACTCCTTTTGAGTTAGTATTATACATATGAAAACTAAATAAATCAAATTTTACACATTTTTATTAAATCATTTTATAATCACTTTATTTTTGCTATAATTTAAAATAGAGGTGAATATAGATAAATATGAAAAATAAACAAATATCAAATAATAAAAAAAATTGGTTTGAAAAAAACTATAAATTCATTTCAGTGATAATACTATACATATTATATCAAAGTAATTTTTTACTTTTAGTTTTAGAAGAATTTGGAATTAAAATAAATTCTATTCCTAGAACACCTAGAATATTCTTCTTTGCACTAACAGATTTGATTTATGTAATAATCCTTATATTGATGTTTAAAGATGAAATAAAAAAAGGAATAAAAGATTTAAGAGAAAATTTTTCTAATCGATGTTTATTATCCTTAAATTGTTGGATAATAGGATGTTTATTAATGACTGTATCATCCGTATTAATTAGTTTCATTATTAAACAAAACGTATCAAATAATGAAGCACTAGTTAGAGAAAGCATAAAAATCGCTCCTTTATACATGTTATTTACATGTTCTATAGTTGCACCATTGTTCGAGGAAATGCTATTTAGAAGATCACTAGCAGGATTAATAAAAGCTAAGTGGTTATATATTATAGTTAGCGGTTTAAGTTTTGGTTTACTTCACGTATTAGGTAGCTACCACAATGCATTAGATTTCCTTTATGTTATACCTTATGGATCAATGGGATGTTGTTTTGCCTATTTATTTTCAAAAACAAGAAACATAACCCTTCCAATAATCATTCACATGCTTCACAACACAATTTTAGTAACAGTACAAATACTAGGAGGATAAAATGGCTAAAGAAGAAACCAAAAAGAAAAAAAGGAAACTAAAATTTCATACAAAATTGATTCTTATAATAACAATAATTGTTTTATACTCTGTTTTTCTGGGAACTAAAGGAATATTCATAAAAGAATTTAAAATAGAATCAAAACAAATAACAAAACAAATGCATGGTTTAAAAATTTTACACTTTTCTGATTTACATTTTGCGTCTTCAGTAAATAAAAATGATGTTAAAAAAATAGTAAAAAAAATCAACCAATCAAAACCTGATATAGTCATATTTACAGGAGATTTAATTAATAAAAAACATAAATTAACAGAAGAAGAAAAAGAATTTATGATAAAAGAATTCAAAAATATAAAATCAGAACTAGGCAAGTATTATGTTACTGGTGAAGAAGATTTTGAAGAGGCTATTTCAATACTTAATTTATCAGGGTTTGTTAGCTTAGAAGACAATTTTCAGATTATACATTTAAGTAATAGTAGTTCATTACTTTTGATAGATAATAAAAAATCAGATAAATACTTTTCTGAAGAAAATATAGTTTCAAATTTTAAAATATTGGTAACACATAATCCTAATGATTTCGATAAAATTAAAAAATATAATTTTGATATGGTTTTATCAGGACATACACATAATGGTCAAATAAACATTCCTAAAATTAAAGACTTATTTATAGATGGAAAATATAAAAAAACACATGAAAAAATAAAAAACACAAATCTCTTTGTCAATCCTGGAATTGGAACTAGTAAAATAAACGCAAGGTTATTTAACCATCCTACAATGTTTTTATATAGATTAAATAAGACATCTAATTAGATGTCTTATTTAACGGTAATGTTACTTTTACTGTTGTACCTTTATTGGAAGATGTATATTCTAGCTTGCCACCATGTCTTTCTACTATTTCTTTAGAAAAACATACACCAAGACCTGTACCATTTTTTTTAGTTGTATAAAAAGCTGTTCCTATTTTTTCTAAGTCTTCTTTAGATATACCGCTTCCATTATCCTTAATGTAAATTATAAAATATTTATCTTGTAATTCTGTCCATAATTTAACTTTACCATTCTTACTTAAAGATTCTTTTGCATTTTTTAATATATTAATAAAAACCTGTTTCAATCTATTATAATCACCATTTATGTAAATTTCTTCTTCGCTTACTTTATAATCAAACTTATTAGACTTCATTAATAACGTTGCCTCATCGCATACATCCATAAGAAGCATATTAATATCCATACAATTAGTATTTATGTCTAACTTACATGCAGAAGAAAAATCCTTAAGTAATAATAAAGTTCTATCTATTTCTTGATTTATTATATTTATGTATTTATTTGCTTTTGCTTTATTATTTATATCAAACATATCTAAATATCCCTTACATACCGCAAGTGGATTTTTTATTTCATGAGTTATTTTAAATAAAGATTCATATAATTTCTTTTCTTTGGTTATTTTCTGTAAAGTTTCATAAGCATTACCTACATTTTCAAATTTATCACTAATATTAACCGTGACTTTTAAAACTATATAAAAAATAATAATATATAAAAGACTGTATAAGATGTTAAAGTTACCTTTTAAAACAAAAATATGGGCAAATAATATAGAAATAAATTCACACAAACAATATAAATCTACAAACCTGACTTTTAAAACTTTTAATAAAATAAATATGAATACATATTTAATCATAAAGAAATATACGCTTATGCCTAATACTTTACATAGGAAAAAAGATGTTAATATAATCAAAATAATTGAAGAAACATCTCTTTTTTTATACATCGCTATAACTAATGGTATGGTTATCATAAATGAAAGATACCCACAAAAATTTCCAAATTTAACTCCTAAGTAAAAACTTATTAATAAAGCTAAATCTAAAAATAATATTTTTTCTTTCTCAGAAATAACCCTACTATAAACTAAATATATAAAATAACAACAAAAAGGAAATGACATAAGTAATAAATTCAAAAAAATTGAAGCTAACATATAATCCCCCATTTCTTGATAAGATTATACTAGCTTCAACAATCGAATTTTGTCGAATTTTGTATTATTTTACATATTTTTGTATTAATTTATTCTTCTAGTAATGAATCAATACATTTCTTTAATTTTTTAGCATTATCTTGAAGTATTATTTTAAAAGTATTATCTATTTCAACGATACCCCTTGCACCAAGTTTTTGAATACCCTCTTTATTTACTTTATTAGTATCCTTAACCGTAACCTTAAATCTAGACATACTAACTTCCATATTCAAAATGTTTTTTATACCACCTAAATATTCAACTAACTTATTAGCTTCATACTTAAAATCTGGTTTACTCGCCTTAATAACAACAAGAGCTATTATAATTAAAACTGCAAAAATAATAATATATTTTATCATTTATATCACCTATTAAAAATTATATAATAATCAATATAAAAATGCAAGTAGAAGAAATTTAATAAATCCAGGACTTTTACCTTGCACTAAATATTTTATTTCGAATAAGCTATTAATGAAAAAGATAGAAAGGGTGAATATTATGTGTAATGATTCTAACTCAAGACCAAAATGCAACTGTATCGCTGAAATATTAAAAGTTATAAACATTCTTCAAAATGAAGTATGTCCAGGAGATACTTGTTTAGAAACTTGTACAAGAGCTTTCTTCGGTCCATCATCATCAGTAGATTTTAATACAAGACCTGTAACTTTATACACTTGTAACGGTGCTCCACTTACAATGCCTGTATCTAATACACCTGGAGAAACCACAACTTCAAATATATTTAGAGTTGAAAAAATTGATGAATGTTGCGCTACTTTAAGAGTTTTAACGTATAATCCTGAAACAACAACTTATACAGCCACTAACTCATTTTTCACAGTAAATACAGATTGTTGCTGTTCAATAAAATGCTTAGGTGATACATTCGTAGAAGGTGTTTAAAAAAAGGCCACGTAAAGTGGTCTTTTAATTTATGTCACTTATTTCATTTATGGAAATTTTTTCGCCATTGTTAGTGATTAAATAATTATCTTTAAATCCAATTAATTTTTTCATTATAGTTTCACCATTTTTGTATATAATATTAACATCAGCCTTATAAACATAATCAGGCCTTTTAAATATATTGTTTATCTTATTTCTTAAATCTACATCACTAAGTTTTTTTGCACTTCCATTATAATCTTCTTTTTTCTCAGTTTTAACAATATCATCTGCATGAAAATAATATTCTTTTTGTACCTTTGATCTTAAATTTTCTACTTTACTTTTATATATTTCTGGAAATTTATCTTTCATATTAATTCCTCCTATAAAACTTTATGATAAAAAAAACAAGTTAATACATGAGGTGATGAAAAAATGAAAAACAAAATAAAATATATGGTAGTAATTCCA
Organism: uncultured Bacilli bacterium; assembly: GCA_947589535.1. Lineage (GTDB taxonomy): Bacteria > Bacillota_I > Bacilli_A > RF39 > UBA660 > Aphodocola. The sequence continues at coordinate 11,024 of CANQAS010000012.1, forward strand.
CTTATAATTTTTTTTATTATCAGTATAACAACTATATATAGCATATCATTAACAAATAATATAAATAGTGTTGTAACAAAACAAGTTATATGGTATCTAGTAGGTTTTTTTATAATTATTTTAACAACAAAAAAGAAACTATATAAAATCTTAGATTACTCTATTCCATTATACATATTTTTTAATGTTTTACTTTTTCTATTACTTATTTTTGGTACTGAAGTTAACGGTTCAAAATGTTGGTTTACCATTCCTAAAATCGGATCATTTCAGCCTAGTGAATTCATGAAAATTATACTTATATTAATCAATGCAAAAACCTTAAGTTATTATGATAAAAAGATTGGTAATAGAACTTTTAAAGATGATGTAAAAATCTTCTTTATTATAATGGGAATTACTTTAATTCCCAGTATCCTTACGTTTTTAGAACCCGATACAGGTATGGTTATAATTTACTTTTTAATATCATTTGTGATGTTATTTATATTTGGTATAAGAAAAAGTATATTTATAATACTTATAGCTTTAGTTGGTATTTTAGCAGGTACATTCTTATATTTTTACTTTAACTATCAAGATAATTTTATAAATATGTTTGGTACTTCTTTTTTCTACCGAATTGATAGATTACTTGACTGGTCTAACAAAAGCGGCATGCAACTTACCAATGCATTAGCATCAATTAAAGCTGCGGGCTTATTTGGATTTGGAATTGGAAAAACTCCTATATATATTCCAGAAGCTCATACCGACTTTATATTTTCTGTATATTCTAGTAATTTCGGTCTTATAGGTACTGTAATACTTATTACAACAATACTATTATTTGATACTAATTTACTAATATATTCTACTAAGGAAATTGATAAAAAACATAAATACATAATAATAGGATTCGTAACAATGATTTTATATCAACAAATTCAAAACATTGGTATGAATATAGGATTACTTCCAATAACAGGAATAACACTACCATTTATTAGCTACGGAGGTTCGTCGTTAATTAGTTATATGTTAGGTATTACTCTAATCCTTAATTATAATCAAGATAAAAAAATAACTTAATTTTTATAAATGGTTATTATATTAGTGTATTTGTATCAAAAAAAATTAATTTAGGTATTGATTTTTATGAATCTTTTTGATATTATTAATATGCATTTAATTGATGCATATTTTACCTGGGGCTTTAGCTCAGCTGGCTAGAGCGCCTCGCTTGCACCGAGGAGGTCAGGGGTTCGAATCCCCTAAGCTCCACCAGATTGATAGAAAACTCGGAGAACTCGAGTAAAAATAGAAAACGTACTTGATAAAAGTGCGTTTTTATGTAATGATGTATTTGTCAAAGATGTCTTGCATAAAATAAAAAAAGGAATACCTAATTTTCAAGAGGTAGGTACTATTCCAAATCTTATATTAGTACTGACCTATACAGTTGGTGCTATTTTTATTAGTATGATTAAAATTACAATAATAAGGGGTATTATGATTGTACAAAGATATTTCTCTTATTTTTTCAAAATTTCCCTCCTTTACTTTAAAAAAGTAAAGGAGAATAGTACCTAAACTAATTAAATATTCCTAAAATAATCATATCAAACAATTGTTCTTAGTACAATACTTTTATATTATATTTGGAGGTATATGATGTATAATATACGTAAAGCTGAAATTTCAGATTTTGATGGAATATTAAAATTACAACTAGAATTGGAAGATGTCGAAATTGAATTTGATAATAATCTAAAAAGACATAGCTATGCATTAGATGATGGAAAAGAAAAATTAAAAAATAGGATTAAAAATGAGAATATTATCTTCTATGTAGTTATCAATGATAAAAATGAGATTATTGCATTTTTAGATGGGCGTATACCTAATGATGAATGGTGGTATAAACACACTGTAGCATATCTAGATCATATATGCGTTAATTCGGATTATCGAAATATTGGAATAGGAACTGCGTTATTAAATAGATTTGAAATGGAAGCAAAAGAAAAAGGTGCAAAATATATTAGAATACTCACATTTTATAATAATAAAACTGCAATATCATTTTATAAAAAAAATAAATATATTGAATACTCAACATATTATAATAAAATTATAAATTAATACAAAAAGTTGTCATACTTCTTCATTTAGGTTATCAGACTATAAATAAACCGCTCATAATGAGTGGTTTTAATTTTATATGAAAGATTAAGAAATTTAAAACTTAGCTGATAATTCAAAAATTATTATAAAAAGATTACTATTTTAATACTTTTATTAGGAATTTTAAAAAAAAATTAAAAAAATGTTGATTTTTTAAAATTTATATAGTAGAATTAAATAGTCAGTTTTACCAGTATTATGAAATGGGCTTGTAGCTCAGCTGGTTAGAGCGCACGCCTGATAAGCGTGAGGTCGATGGTTCAAGTCCATTCAGGCCCACCATTTTATATTTATAAACTGGCGCGTTGGTGAAGTGGTTTAACACACCGCCCTTTCACGGCGGCATTCATGGGTTCAAATCCCATACGCGTCACCATTTAAAAAATAAAGTCTTTGATAAAATTCAAAGACTTTTTATTTTATTTATAAGTTCCCGTAGCTTAAAAAAATGAACCTAAACTACTATTATTCATTTACTTATAAAATTAAGTATGCCATCATATATGGTTTGTTATTTTTTACTTATATTTAATAATTCATCACTATCATATTTCGATTTAATTTTAAGATTTTTTAGTACCTAATTACATAACAAAAAGAGGTCTCCCCGAACCTCTTTTTGCTATAAACAATTAACCGCACTTTCAATTAAGATTTCTAATTCTGTTTCACTAATATTTAATTTTCTTTCATTCATCCACTCTATTGACTTTTTCAAAGCCATTTGTTTTTTTTCTTCGCAAGAAAAATCTTTACAAGTCTGTTCAACGTACTTAACCGTTTTTTCTACAATTTCTTTCTTTGTCTTATCTTGAATGAATTCTTGATAAATATTCTTAACTTGAAGGCCTACATAACCTAAAACAGCTGTTATTACTGTTCCAAGAATCTGGATAAGATTATCAGAAATCGCATTCAAAATATCACGCAAACCAAATTCCCCCAAAAATATTAAAGATGCATCTTCATTATTATAATATTCAAAGTAAAAAAAAAGAAATGGTCTATCTCCTATATTTTGGTTTATTTATTAAATATATTGACAAATTATGTCGATATATTTATAATCTAGTTAGATATATGTTATCAAGAGCGGACGAGAGATTCGGCTTTATGACTCCGCAGCAACCTATTAAGTTAGGTGCTAATACCGACAAAGTCATAGTACTTTGACTGATAAATAACTATAAGTGGTTAATTATGTCTTAGTGCTACGGCATTAAGACTTTTTTGTTTGATACATATATTATAAGGAGGAGTATATGAAAAAATTATTTACATCAGAAAGTGTAACAGAAGGACATCCAGATAAATTGTGTGATTATATTTCAGATAGTATTTTGGATGCTTATTTAAAAGAAGATGAAAATTCTAGAGTTGGATGCGAATGTGTAGCTGGTAAAAATACTATATTCATTACAGGAGAAATTACTTCGAAAGCTAATGTTGATATCGAAAAAGTTGTTAGAAATGCTATAAAAGAAATTGGTTATTTTGGAGAAACTGATATTGATTATAATACTTGTAATATCATTATAAATCTATCCCCTCAATCATCTGACATTGCACTAGGAACAAACGATGAAGTTGGTGGAGCTGGTGATCAAGGAATGATGTTTGGATATGCATGTGATGAAACCGAAGAATTGATGCCCCTTGGTATTTCTTTAGCACATAAACTAACTAGAAAACTCACAGAGTTAAGAAAACAGGGAATAATTGAAGGAATTGGTGCTGATGGTAAATCTCAAGTAACAGTAGAATATGAAAATGACATTCCAAAAAGAATAGATACTATAGTTATATCAACACAACACACAAAAGAAAAAGACCTATCCGTTTTAAAAGATGAAATCATAGAAAATGTTATTAAAAAAGTAATACCTAAAAACTTATTAGACAATTCAACAAGAATACTTGTTAATCCAACTGGTAGATTTGTTATTGGTGGCCCTTTAGGAGACAGTGGTCTTACAGGAAGAAAGATAATAGTAGATACTTATGGTGGGTATGCAAGACACGGTGGTGGTGCCTTTTCTGGTAAAGATGCTACTAAAGTAGATAGATCTGCTTCTTATATAGCAAGACATATTGCTAAAAACGTAGTTGCCAACGGGTACGCTAAAAAATGTGAAATACAATTATCATACGCAATTGGTGTTGCCAAACCCGTATCAATAAACGTTAACACTTTTGGTACAAATACAATTGATGAAAATGAAATATTAAATAAAATAGTATATAAATTTGATTTAACTCCTAAAGGTATTATAGATTATTTAGATTTAAGAAAACCAATTTATACTAAAACTACTAATTATGGTCACTTTGGAAAAGAAGAATTAGAATGGGAAAAAATTATTAAATTATAATATTTAAAAAAATATAGATTAACACCTAAAATGTAATCTATATTTTTTTATTTAATAAATTTTGAAGCCTTTATACAAGCATCATCAAAATTATGTGTTCTTTGTAGCCTATTGGGATGATATGTATAAAATAATTTTTCATTTTCTGAATAGACAACTGTTTTAGATTCTGTAGGCCATTCATTCGTTTTCCATCCAAGTTCTCCTAATAAGCTCATCAATACGAAATAATATGGATTTTGTGGTCCCACTACTGCTATTACTTTTTCAATACCTAAAATATCAATTACGTTTAAAAGATAGTTAATAGATAAATTTTTTATTTCGTCAGAAAGTTTAGGAGTTCCCTTTTTATCTTTATTACTACATATAAATAAATTAGCCCATGTGATATCACCATCATTTCCAACATCACTAATATCTGCTGCATTTCTTATAAATCTCCAAAAAGGTTTATTGGGCATTTTATTTTCAAAAAAAAACTCATCATAATAACCTTCTACTACTCTAGCAGATGTAATACCTTTATGACTTCCATACCAAGTATTAGTTTCTTGACCTAGATATAATATCTTTCCAGTTGAATTAGAAGATATTAAAAGAGGATTTGAAAGTAAATAATTTTTATCTATAATTTTAACTTGTTCTAACACTTCATCATTTAATGTATGTAATTTTAATTCATCCATAATATCTCTCCAATTCGTAATATATATTCTATCATTTTATATTTTTAAGTCAACTTACATTTAAAAGCTAGTAAAAATTTCAAATAGTAAAAACGACAATTTAATAAATGGCGCTCACGATGAGAGTCGAACTCATGACCTTTACCTTCGGAGGGTAATGCTCTATCCAACTGAGCTACGTGAGCAAAAAAGCTTATTTAAGCTTTAAATCTATACCTATAGGACAATGATCACTTCCAAAAACATCACTATATATAACAGGGTTAGATACCTTATCAATAATCTTTTTTGATACTATAAAATAATCTATTCTCCACCCTATGTTTCTAGCTCTACAATTACCTATATAGCTCCACCATGAAAACGCATCATCTTTATCAGGATTAAAATATCTATAAGTATCTATAAAACCACTTTCTAAAAGTTTAGTAAATTTATCCCTTTCTTCATATGTGAATCCTGCGTTACCAATATTTGCCTTTGCGTTTTTAATATCCATTTCAGTATGTGCAACATTAAAATCACCACAAACAACTACTGGTTTTTTTTCTTCTAACTTTTTAAGATATTTTTTTAAATCCTCTTCCCAAGTCATTCTATAATCAAGCCTTGATAAATCTCTTTTAACGTTTGGAACATATTGATTCACCAGATAATAATCTTCAAATTCTAAAGTTATTACCCTACCCTCGTGATCATGTTCTTCTACTCCTAATCCATAAGTAACACTAATTGGTTCATATAATGTATAAATAATGGTTCCTGAATATCCTTTTTTCTCTGCTGGATTAATATAACAATAATAATCTTTTGGTTCAAAATCTATTTGATCTAGCTCTGCTTTTACTTCTTGTAAACAATATATATCTGCATCGCAAGCATAGAAAAAGTCCTCAAATCCTTTTTTTAAGCAAGCCCTAAAACCTGCTACATTCCATGATACTAATTTCATACTAACACCTCTGTTTAAATTATATCATAAAACATCCATAATTAATTTTACATTAACAATAAAATAAAGTATAATTTTATCGGTGATTTTAAATGAAAAATTATTTAGATTGTATAAACGATTATAAGAAAGAAGATTTAAAAGAAGCTGCCTCAATTATTAAAAACGGTGGACTAGTTTTATTTCCTACTGAAACTGTATATGGTATTGGTGCTGATGGTTTAAACGAAAAAGCAGTTAAAAATATTTTTCTTGCTAAAGCAAGAGCGCAAGATAATCCATTAATATTACATGTAAGTGACATAGAAATGATTAAAAAACTTGTTAAAAATATAAATTCTATAGAAAATAAATTAATAAAAGAGTTCTTCCCAGGACCACTAACTATTATTTTTGAAAAAAAGAATATCGTACCAAACATAATAACTGGAGGTTTAAACACAGTAGCTATTAGAATGCCATCAAATAAAATAGCTCATGACCTAATAGAACTATCTAGTACCCCAATTGCTGCACCCAGTGCTAACATCTCCGGTAAACCTAGCGGAACTAACATAGATGATATTTTTGATGAATTAAATGGCAAAGTAGATTACATTATCAATGGTGGAAATACAAAAATCGGAGTTGAATCAACCGTGGTTAGAGTTATAGATAATAATATCCATATACTAAGGCCAGGTAAAATAACCTATGATGATTTAAAAAGAATAGCTAATGTAATTGTTGATGAACACGTTTTAAATGATGTAAAAGAAAGTCAAAAAGTGTTATCTCCTGGTATGAAATATAAACATTATGCTCCCAATACAAAATGCATTTTAATATACAGCGATGATAAAAATAAATTAATTGATAAAATCAATGAATATTATAATGACAATACCCTTGTAATCGCAACAAATAAGATTGCTAACATGTATAAAAACAAAATATGTTTAGGAAATACCCTAGAAGATATTTCACATAATATTTTTAAGGCGTTAAGACAAGCTGATAAGGAAAACAAAGAGCTTATAATAATTGAAGGAGTAAAACCAACCGGACTAGGTTTAGCTATAATGAACAGATTGATTAGAGCGTGTTCTCACAATTATATTGAAATATAAAAAATCCACATACATATATGGATTTTTTTTAACATCGTGAATTTTATTATAAAGTTTTCCACAAAAACCATTCAAATTAATGAATATTTACTTTATAATTACCCTTTAAAATAATATTGCAAAATAAAATTAGAACTTATCAAATTCATCAAACATTTTATCTAATTTTTTATTTTTTTTATATGAAATAATCAAATATGTCCCAAATACGATTATTGTAACACCAGCAATAATAATAGCAATATTAATCATTTTTTTTGTTATTTTAAATTTGGGTTCATCTTTGATATTATCATTTAAAGTATTATTACTTTTTGAAGATTCTAATTTTTCTTCTTTGTTGTTAATTTCATTATTTGATGGTTCTTGTGAACTGGAATCTTTTGTATTAATAGTAATATTCTTTACTTTTGTTGTAGATGTATAATTATTTGAATAACTATTAGAAGTATTTTTCGTTTTAGTTGTTGTAGTAGACATTTTCATATAAACTTCCGAAAAATTATAAGTTTTTGAACTTGAGGATATTGAAATACTATTCCCTTCTTTATCTTTTGCATTCTTAAAAGAAACGCTAACGTTTGTACTTCCTGACGTAGGAGTTGAATTAGTGTACATGAATGTAACTGTATATAAATGATATTTATTTATATATTCTGAAAGTCCATTATTATATTTATATATATAATACACCTTCTTATCATTAGTAATACCACAACCACCACCAATATAATTGAATGAATTACACGTACTAATTCCAACTAAATTGGTATCATATGACACATACAATTCTAAATAACTAATGTTTTCTAAATTTGAAACATCAATATATAAACTTGTTCTTGCTTTCATATTTGAATTATTATTATCTGATTTGGCAAAGATAGTGTCATTTCCAGATAAACTTGAAGAATAAGTTAATCCTAATACTTTTATCGGCATTAAAAACAACATTGAAATAAACACTATTATTAAAAATTTCTTTTTCATATTTACTCCTATTAATTTACTCTTATATCTATATTATAACATAATTAAATACTTTACTTACTAATTTATTTTATCGTTATATTCGTTTAATTGCTTATTAATCAGAGCTATATTATTTTTTATTAATTAAACAACTTGATTATAGATAGTATTAATATAGAAATTAGATGGAATAATAGTTTGAAATCTGTCTTTCAATTAATACTAATTATCATACCTTTAACGCCTACAACTATTGGCAGGAAAAGAATGTATTGAAAAAAATTAGGCATTATTAGGCATTAAAAATAAGAATGCATGATTTAAAGCATAGTCATGCATCCTTACTTATTTTTCTATAACCGTTATTTCATGAAGATTATGACACTCAATCTAAAAATCAAATGAACCATAAAATATCAATACGGATTTTTTGAAGAATATGAATATCAAAATATTATAAAACCCTTGAAAAACAAGGGTTTATAAACTAAATGGTCGGAAAGACAGGATTTGAACCTGCAACCTCACGGTCCCAAACCGCGTGCACTACCAAATTGTGCTACTTTCCGAATTGCAAATTGATTATATCATAATGATTAAATTAAAGTCAATACCATATTTTTACATGATATTAATTATATAAATAGTGGCGCGCTCGAAGGGATTCGAACCCCTGACCCCTTGGTTCGTAGCCAAGTGCTCTATCCAGCTGAGCTACGAGCGCATTTCAATCATTCTTCTCACTAGGGATAAGATATTATACTCAATATTCCCCTCGCGACGCCACTAATTATAACATTTAATTTTATATTTTTCAATAGTTTTTTATAATGTTGGTTATTTTATTTTTCTTTTCTTTAATTTAGCAGTTTGTGTTAATACAATAATATTATATAAATCCTCAGTTTCAGCATCTAATATATCGCTAAAAGGAACATAGTGTAAATTCCCTTTATAATCTATTCTAAAGCTTTTTGGATACTTAGCTTTCATTTGAATTTTTAAAGTATTAATGTCTTCTAATATATTTTCTTCCACGCTTTTTCCTGAAAAATACTTTACTAATCCATGTAATGTATCTTGATGTTTTATCCATGCTTGTTCTATTTTTTCACGTTCTAATACCTGCTTACAATCACCATCTTCTGATGGTTTTAAATATCTTCCTAAAGAAGGTCGTTCATCATCTTTGTATTTACATCCATTATCACCTAAAAGAACACATGGCGTTCTATAAGAAATAAGATCTATAATATTTCTATCAATATTTCTACTTCTCATAGCTAACAAAGGATACCATGTATGTTCTCCATCTATAAAACTTGGTTTAATAATAGCCTCAATCGCTATAGTCTCTTCCTCTAATTTTGATTTTAAAAAACCATAACTCATCTTTTCAAAATCACTTGGAAGATATCCACAGCCTCCTTGTATACAACACTTTCCACAACCATCACATATTTTTTTATCAAAATATCCATTTACATTATTTGACACATTAATCAATCCTTCCTAAAGTAAATCTATTATATTCTTTCTGCGTTAATTGTCAAATCTTTTTTACAATTATGTTATAATTAACTTAGAGGAGGAAAAAATGATAAAAGAATTTAAAGATTTTATTTCAAAAGGAAATGTTGTAGACTTAGCCGTTGGTGTTATTATTGGTAGTGCTTTTGGTAAAATTGTTTCATCATTAGTTAATGATATATTAATGCCAATTATAGGTATTATTATTGGTGGTGTAGATTTTAGTGACCTAAAAATAAAAGTTGGAGGAGCTAAAATAGCATATGGTATGTTTATCCAAAACATAATAGATTTTCTAATAATAGCTTTTTGTGTATTTATTTTTGTTAAAATAGTTAATAAACTTTCTAATTTAACAAAGAAAGAAGAAGAACAAAAGGAAGAAAAAATTACTGAAACGGAATTAAGTGTATTAAAGGAAATCAGGGAAGAATTAAAGAAGAATTCTAAAAAACAAGTAACTACTAAAAAATCAATAAAAGCTAATAATAAAAAGAAAAAGGATTAGGCAAATTAAATGCATAATCCTTTTTTATAATATCCTAACATTAGTTAACAAAATTTTGTAAATAGAAAACTAACTATTAATAGTTAGTTAAATACATAAATGGTGCCCTAAAGAAAGAAGTACGACAACTTTTATATATGTTTTATTTTAATTTTTTAGAACATTTTTTAATTGGTAATACATAGCGTCAATTACTTCATCTTCGGTGCCATATACTTCTTCAAATCCGGATCCAGCATCTTCATATACTTTATATACCTTATAACCTTTAAACTCACACATAGCCCTCAAACGCTTTTCTTGTTCTGGTAAACTAAAACCTTTTCTTGCTTGATCTTCTATTGAAACTCTTACGGAACACATATGCCGTATTATTTTAAAACATCAGATATAATAAATTTTGAATATAAAATAAATACTAATATTTCTATTGTTTCACAATTAAAACAAGAGAAAATTAATATTAGTAAATTAAATATTACAATTTCTTTTGGAATATAAAGTAGCATATTTCAAATTTAAAATGGTAATTGTTGAATGTAAAAAAGATGGTTGAAAATTGGATATTTCAATCATCTTTTCATATGTCCTGTTTCTAAATTATTGGATTCAAATAATGTCTCGTTATTTTCAAATATGTATGGCAGTTCTTTATATTCTTTCCTTCGTATCAAATAAATTGGAATATTAAAATATTCTGCCGCTTTCTTTGAAGATTCGCTAATATAATCCATACAAACAATGTAATTTGGTTGTAATTTTTCACCATTATTTTCATCAATTCGAGACAAACAAATTTCATTCCACGTTCTACTATTTGGATTTTTTCTCATATTTAATTGTATTGTTTTTTCCATTAAATCATCTACTGTGGTTACCGTATTTATATTTGCTGTAAAAACTCTATTTCGCATATTATAGTTTACATTAGTGTCGGCATTTCTATTAATTCCAGCATCATTAATATTGGTAAATTTAATAGATTGTGAAGGAATTTTGTTAAAGCCAAACATTAAGGTACTTTCATTATTAGGCAATCCATACGTTACCATATATTTATCAGAAATAAGTGATGTAGATATATGTTTATTTCCGGCCATAATTTCATTCCACATTTCAGGATTCTCAATTAATTGAGAGACAAGACCATTATTACTACTCATGCGATTATCGGTGATAGCATGAACTAACATAGTAAATGGTTGACCATTTAACTCGTAAACATCTATATTTTTACCACTTTGACTTGTTAATACTTTGTGTGAAGCAACGTTTAATACTTCTTTGTTTTTTTCTTCTAAATCTTTGCTAAATTGTTGTTTTATAACTTCATTTCCATCTCTTTCACAATCATATATTAACTTTCTATATTCATCTCTTTTATCTATACTTAGTTTATTACTAATTTCTATTATTTCTTCATCAGTTGCATTATAAATTTGATTTAATAAACTTAATAGTTTTTCATATTTTTCTTTAAATTCATTTGGTAACTCCACTTTATTTATCGAAGATAAGTAAAGTTTTATATAGTGATTATCCCTTCGTTCAATTCCAAAAAATTTATTTAAAAGAACTTCATTTTTATTATATGAACCAATATTGCTTTCTAATAGTTTTTTGTCTATATCTTCATCTTTTATACTTTTAAAACTAAATCCATACGTATCATAATTAACAATATCTTGTATTAATTCATAATTTACACGAGATGATATTTGAAAAATTTTCTCATATTCCTTTTTATCTGAAAAACAATTACGAAAATATAATTTTCTTAATACATCTAATCCAATATTATTAATAAAATTCATATCGAATTGATCTAAAGAAAAAGTTCCTTTTACTCTGGATCCTAACTGATGAATAATAAAGTTATGGCTTTCTGGAATGCTTTCATAGGTATATTTTAAACCATCCAAAAGATCATTATTGATTAATTCAATTAATATTTCTATTTTTGAATTGGTATTAAACATTTCAAATATTGGAGTTTCTGCAACAGTGTAATTTGAATTAATAATATTCCATACTTTATCTTCAAATAGTGAAACTTTTATATCTTTTATAGTCATTTTGGGATATTTTAGAATTAATTGTAATAATCTTTCACTATATCCATTTTTAAAAATTTCGTTTACATTGTCATTAAAAGTATCATTTCCTATTAGTTCATATAATTTATCAAAATTACTATCATTTAACACTTCCACGTTTTTTAACTTATAATTTTCTTTAAAATGTGATTTTATAAAAGAAATATACTTTATGTCATTATTACCATCATATGTTTTTAAAATTGCATTTAAATGTTGTGTAATAATATCATCATCTAATTTCTTTTCTATTAATGCACCATTTGTAAATTCATCGTAAGAATAATTTTTTAAATATTTTATAAAATCAGCTATTTTATTTTTATAGACTTTTGAAAAATTTTTATCAGATAATGCTTTTTCTAGTAATTCACTGTCAATGCCAATTCTTTTAAAGTCAGTATAAAACATCGAAAGTTTCATTCTATTAATAAGATTCATTGAAATTACACCTTTCTATATTTATCATTACAATTATAACATTAAATCATTACATTTAATATAATTATGATAGAAAATCAATTAAATATATCATTAATTATGTCAAATGATATATAAGCCCTTTAAAAAATCATCATCAACAATTCCCTTATACGTTGTATTCCAAACAACTGCAATAGAATGGGCTAACTCAGTTGAATCTTCTATTTTTCTTTTTCTAATTATAGGGTTCATAACTAACTATCATCTCCTTACAAAACTATCAAACTCATATTGATTCGTCAATATGCAAGTGTGTTTTCTAATTTGTCCTAATTTCTTATAAAACATATTGTGCTAAGAACAAATGTTTAATATAATTTTTATAGGGAAACTTAATTGTTGAGTGCTTGCCAACTTTCTTTTAGAAAGGAGGCTTGATATTATGAAGAAAAAAGATTTATTAATCTCATTTCTAATACTAATTATCATTTTATTAATAGTCT
>CANQAS010000013.1 GCA_947589535.1 uncultured Bacilli bacterium
TAAAATAGTTATTTAAAGTCTTTTTAGACTTTATTCCGACATAATTGGCAGCTTGTTCTAATGTAACATCATTATTTATATAATAATTTGCAGCCTTTATAATAATACTTTTATCTATCATAATATACTCCTTTACTCATCTACCTTCAAAACTGATAAAAATGCCTCTTGAGGTATTTCTACATTACCTACTCGTTTCATTCTTTTTTTACCTTCTTTTTGTTTTTCCAAAAGTTTTCTTTTACGTGAAACATCTCCTCCATAACATTTAGCTAAAACGTTTTTCTTCATTGCTTTAATATCACTTCTAGCAATTGCTTTGGTACCAATTACTGCTTGAATAGGTACTTCAAATAATTGTCTAGGAATTAGTTTTTTTAAATTTTCAACTACTGCTTTACCTCTTTGGTATGCAAAATCTTTATGAGTGATAGTAGATAACGCATCAACACCTTCTCCGTTAATTAAAATATCCATCTTAACTAAGTTGCTAGGTTTATATCCTATTATTTCATAATCAAATGAAGCATAACCTTTAGTAAAACTCTTTAACTTATCAAAAAAATCATAAATTACTTCTGATAATGGCATTTCATAGTGTATGTTTACTCTATCTGAATTAATATAATCCATGTCTATATAAGTACCTCGCTTATCTTGGCATAGTTCCATAACAGGCCCTATAAACTTACTTGGAACAAATATATTTGTTTTTATATATGGTTCTCTTATTTCTTTTATTTTTTGTCTGTCCGGCATTTCATTTGGATTATCAACTAACACTTCTTCTTCGTTTGTTTTGGTTACTTCATAAACAACTGATGGACTTGTTGCAATTATATCTATTCCAAATTCTCTTTCGATTCGTTCTTCTGTTACATCCATATGAAGCATCCCTAAAAATCCGCATCTAAAACCAAAACCTAGTGCAGTTGATGTTTCGGGTTCAAAAGAAAGTGCCGCATCATTTAACTTTAACTTTTCTAAAGCATCTCGAAGGTCTGTATACCTATTAGATTCAATTGGATAAAGGCCACAAAAAACCATAGGCTTCATAGGTTTATAACCAGGAAGTAAATTTCCTGGATTATTAACGTTTGTAATAGTATCTCCTACCTTTATGTCACTAACACTTTTTATAGAAGCACATAAATATCCAACTTCTCCAGCAGAAAGTGTTTTTACTTTTCTTTCTTTAGGATTATGTTTACCTAATTCAACAACTTCATATTCGGCCCCCGATGAAACCATTTTAATTTTATCCCCAACGGATACCTTACCGTTAACAATTCTAGTCCAAATAATAGCACCTCTATATGATTCATAGAAACTGTCAAATATAAGCGCTTGTAATTTTTCATTATCCAATCCTTTTGGGGCAGGAATTCTTTCTACTATGGCGTCTAATAATTCTTCAATGCCAACGCCTGTTTTAGCGCTGGTTAATATTATTTCACTTTCATCAAAACCAAAAGTATCAATTATTTCTTTTTTTACCTTTTCAATGTCTGCATTAGGTAAATCTATTTTATTAATAATAGGAATTATAGTTAAATTATTTTCCATTGCAAGATAAAGGTTAGCTAGTGTTTGAGCCTCTATGCCTTGAGCTGCATCAACTACTAATATTGCGCCTTCACAAGCTGCCAAAGACCTTGATACTTCGTAAGAAAAATCTACATGACCAGGAGTATCTATTAAATGAAGCTGATATTCTTCATTATCTTTTTTATAAGTAAGTTCAATAGCATTTAGTTTTATTGTTATACCACGTTCTCTTTCTAATTCCATTGAATCTAAAAGTTGATCTTTAAGTTCTCTTTTTGTTACTGCTCCTGTTTTTTCCATTATTCTGTCAGCAAGCGTTGACTTACCATGATCTATGTGTGCAATAATACTAAAGTTTCTTATATTTTCCTTTTTCATGTAACTCACCTGTTTTTAATTATATCATAACAAATTAAAAAAGTCTTATTTTTTAAGACTTTCTACTATATCTTGTAATTGGACATAAATTGTTATATCGTTCATTGATGTTCTACCTTTTTCCTTACACTTTTCCTCAAAACCAAATAATAATAATTCCATAATCTTATCATAATTCTTTAAATAAGGAGGTGGAAGTTGACTTTTTAAATCTGAAACATTATCTAAAGCACATATTGCGTCTAAGAAAGACGAAACCCATTTATCAATTTCTTCTTGCTCTTTTTTCTTAATGTCATCAGATATTTGCTTTTTTTCATTTATTATTTCATCGGTTACATAACTTATTGAATTATGAAGTGGTTTATTTTTAGCTTGTAAAACATAATTCGTAGGTGTAACAACCCTTAATTTATCTTTTTCTACCGTACTATTATAGCTTTTTGTATATTCTCTAAATTCTTTTATATAATCTTGTTTTCTCTTAATTTTATCTATTTCAGCTTCTTCTTTTGAAATTTCTTTATTTTCCTGAACAACTAATCTCATAGCATAAATATCACTATTAATAAAATTTATTATTTTTTCGATTAGTGAATCAGGAATATTTTTTCTTTCTATTATTAAGTTACAATATTTTTTAAACGCATCATATGTTTCATCTAGATATGCTTTTTGCGATTTTAACCTTTTAGCATAATCATCTAAGTAAATTTTAATAGTCGCACATATTATATATGTATAAATTCCTATTCCAGTAGTAGCATTTTCATTTTGGAGAACATTATAATGAGTACGCATTATAATAGATTTAGCTAAATATGTTATATCCTCTTTGTTTTTTATATTTGAAAATTTTTTAACATCAGCACCTGTCTTAATACAAAGATCATGTATTGTATAATTAAGATTGTTATAGCTAAATTTAGTAGCAGCAACAATAATGGAAAACATCTCTTCTATTTTTTCAGAATTATTTAAAATGTATTTTATTATCTTTTCAGGATGTATAAAAGCTATACCGTTCATTTTAGATACTTTTTCAAATTCTTCATAGTTCTTGAAAAATAACCTAAGCATTGGCCCACTTTCTTCTTTTAATTTGGTAAATACAGCTAAATCTTCTTCAAATCTATGAACTTTATTTTCCTTATTATTATCTTCTTTATTTTTTTTCATTTAAAACTCCCCCTTTAAATGCCTGCTATAATAACAAAAAAGCAAAGATATGTCAATCTTTGCTTACATTTTAGGTCCACTATCGTTATTAGTATTAAACGTTTTTATCAAATTCTTAGTATATTTATCAAACTCTTCTATAATATCTTTATGATAATTTTCACTATTGTAAAAATATGGCATTGCAATAGAACCCTCACTAATAAATTTTTTCATATCTTCTATTAATATAGGATCTGTAACACAATTATCCATGGATAAAGCATATACGTAATCTTGCAATCTTATTTTTACATACCATGATAAGTCATGCACTCTTTCCAAATCTTTCTTATATGATAATAATACTAATCTTAATGTTTCCATAAAGATGTTAAGTGGCACTTCTGAATTAAGTTTTAAAGACGAAATACTTTCTTTTTTTAGAGTTTTATACAAATTTAAAACATCATTAAAATCATTAATAGTAGGATTGCCACTAATTTTTATGTGATAAATTCTAAGTAAATCTTTAACATACCTTATTATATTCATATACTTAAAATTTATTGGAGCTCTATCATATAAATCAAGAACGTATTTAAGCATGCTTAAATATTTATCATTTTCTAAAATTATAGACATACTTTCAGGGCCTATTTTTGAATTAACTATATTTTCTAATTCTTTATATTTAAATAAAAACTCATTATATGTTTCATCTTCATCACTAAAAGATAATATTTCTTTTAAATATACGTTAAAATCATAAGTTGCCAATTATATCATTCCTATCCATTAGTAAAAACCTACTTTATTTTTAACAGCTTCATACTTTGCTTTTGCAAGAATTCTAGATCTTTGCTTTCCTTCTTCTAATATTTTATCTATTACATCACTATTAATATATTCATTATATTTATTTTGTATTCTTGATATTTCTTCTACTACTACATCAGCGACTGCTTTTTTAAATGTTCCATAATTACTATCCATAAATTCTTCTTCTACTTCTTCTATTGTTTTATTTAATATCGATGCATAAATAGTTATTAAATTAGATATACCAGGTTTGTTTTCTGGATCATATTTAACATTCATTTCGGAATCAGTAGTAGCTCTCATTATTTTTTTTCTAATAACATCTAAATCATCTAGTAATCTAATAACTCCATTTTGATTTTCCGAAGACTTGCTCATCTTCTTAGTTGGATCAATAAGGTCCATAATCTTAGCTCCAGCACCTGACATAACTGGTTCTGGAACAATAAATGTTTCTCCATATTTATTATTAAATCTAATTGCAATATCACGAGCAAGTTCAACGTGTTGTTTTTGATCAACTCCTACTGGTACAACATCAGTATCATATAATAAAATATCTGCTGCCATAAGTACTGGATATGTAAATAAACCGGCGGTAAAGTTTTCATTCTTCTTAGATTTTTCCTTAAATTGATGCATTCTAGATAACTCTCCAAAATAAGAGTTACATTCTAAAATCCAAGATAAATTAGTATGGTATTCATTTTCTGATTGAACAAATATTGTGTTCTTGTTTGGATCGATTCCGCATGCTAAATATAAAGCGATTAAACTTCTTGTTTTTTCCTTTAAATTTAGATCCATATTAGGAACTGTTATAGCATGAAGATCCGCAACAAATATAAATGATTCATATTCATTTTGCCTTTTTACCATTTCTTTTATAGCGCCAATATAATTTCCTAATGTTATTACTCCAGTTGGTTGTAATCCTGTTAACATTCTTTTCATATTAATTCCTTCTTTCTTTTTACTTAATTTTATTTTTTTATTAACTTATAATATACCAGTGTTTATCTAATATCATTTTATCACATCTTTAAAGTTTAAAAAACTCCCATCCTAATATAGGATAAGAGTTTTATCTTACTTTTAATGCCACCTCTGTACTATCATACAAATATTATTTGATAACGGATAACTTCCGGTATATCCTACTTTTTTCGGTATACATCCCACAAGCCCATTCATTTAAACTTCATTATAGTTGTCCCACCAATTAACTATTCTCTTTAAAATTCATTTAAATTACTCTTCTTGTGCATTGATTTAACTATAAGTAAATTATAACAATTTTTATTATTTTGTCAATTTCTTATTTTATAAATCTTTTTTTATCATATGTCTTTTTAGAAGGTACGTATCTTTCTTTTATATTATAAACTAGTTCTAAATGTTAATAAGAGAAATTTCTTCTTGTCTTTTATAAAAACTTTCTATTATTAATTTAGTATATGATTTAATAATTTACTTTCACTAAATAAAATATCAACTATATCTTCTGATAAGCCAAAATGATTGATTGATAAACTTATAAAAGTAATCTTTATTTATAAATCACATACATGAACTAAATTAGTCAATCATTCATCATCTTATCAATACCATTAAAAAAATTTGTCATACCCCATTTAAATCCATTTGCAAATGCTTTAGAGGTAAAAAGACCAAAGGATGATATTTTATTATCATAGTTTTTTTTAATATTAACAACATAATTTTCTACCTTTATTTTTTTACCATTTTTAACATCTTCTTCAAATTGTTTTATTTTATCTTCAGTTAAAGATGCCTTTTGATTATTCAATTCCTCATAATATCCTCCTGCTTGTGCAAAATAAAGAACCAAGAAACTTAAAAATAGTACCCATACAAATCCCTGAAATATTTTTTTATAACTAATCATATAATACCTCTTACGTATTCTACTATAGATTGATATATTACGTTTATTGTATTTTCTACTTCTTCTTTTGTATTATCTTTACCTCCTACTTCTATTAAAAACACATTTTCAGATAAGTCTTGGTTATAAATGCCATCGTATCCTTTGCCACCATGGGTTACTACACCACGCGATATTCCCGAAGCTTTACTGTTTATTATGTCATTTAACCTATTAGCATTTTTTAAGTTATTAGCACTGCCAGGATTATCAGTTCCAACCACCAATAAAACTTTAGCATAATTTTCACCATTTATATTAACGGTGCTTATACTTTTTCCTACTGAGTCTCTATGAATATCAAAAAAATATTTTAAAGTAGGATTATTATTTAATGCTGTATTCATATAGTTTCTTGATGCAGTATACGATTTATAATACTTGTAATTGTTACTTTCTAAAAATGCCTTTATGCTTGCTTCCTCAAAAATACTAGTAAGCCCAATATTATTTAACTTATTTGATAAAAGATTTGCGGCATCATAAACACTATAGCTATCATATTCTTCTGTTTGATGTGTATTATAAACATATATTATAGGATCTGTCTTTTCCTGCTTTACATTTAATGTATTAGTAACCGTTTTTTCTATTGCTTGTTTATTCTGACTAGTTTTTAAATTAGCATTTTTAATATCAACATTCATAAAATTAACAGGATTATTAACCATATTAGAGGCCTTATTTTTTATATAATTTTTGATATCAAAATCAATGTAACTTATATTTTTATCTAAAATGCTATTCTTAAGTTTATTAGAAGATGCATATTTAAGGATAAATACATATGAAAAAAAGAAAAAGAATATAAATAAATATTTTATATGTTTCTTTTTCTTTTTAATTTTTTTAGATTTAAACTTTTTCATAACCATCACCTATCATAAAGATAGCAGATGATTCATATTATAATTGTCGAAGTAAAGAAAAATATAATTATTTTCTTACAAAACATTTACAAACTCCTGTTTCTGGTATTAGACTTAATTCATATCTTTCATTTATTAAATTAAATTCATCATCGGTAAAATATTCATTAGGATATGAGCTAAATAATTTCCAAATTTTATGATTAATATCATCTTCTTTTATTCCAAAACTAGATATATAACTAGAAGGATCACCTATAATTTTACATATATCCAAATTCAAACAATCTGATAAATACAAATAAATAGAATTAAAAATATTAACTTCACTTGAAAAAAAGTTATAATTATATTTATTTATTTTATCTTTTTCTAAATATTTCAAATTTGTATTATAAAAATTGTTATTTAAAAAGTTATATAAATCTGAGTTAATTCCGCAAGATGGAATATCACCGATTTGCATTCCGTCATAATCTATAACTAAAATTGTACCATCCTTTTTTAAACGAAGATTTTCAACGCGAAAATCTGTCAAAATAACTCCTTGAGAAGATGCGTTTTGTAAGATTTTACTAATACCAATATGCCTTTTTGTACAAGTTTGTAAATCAGATGAGAATAATTTAAATTTAGAACCCTTTTTAGAATAACGAGCTCCAGTAAAAACTTTTTCTTCATTAAAAAGAATACCATTAGGAATAATTATTCCTGGTAAAGTTAGTGCATCTGCCATTTCTAGTTTAAGCATCAATAAGCTTTCGTCACTCATTTCTTTGTATTTATCGCTAAAAATTTTATAAACATTACCATTTAATTCATATACACTGGAATTTTCACCCTTATGAATTCGAACCATATTGTCAATTTGATCTTGTGTAACTATAATTTTTTTCATAAATAAAAAGCCCTCTTTTTTTAAATGATTGTTATTATACACGAAATTATAAATTATGTAAACTATGGTTTATTCCATAGCTTATTATGTCACTTAGTTTTTCTATTACAAAATCAACTTCCTTTGGAGTTACCATAAGGTTATATCCAATTGGAGTCAAAACCTCATATATCAAGTTTTTAAGTTCTTCATCACTTAAAGTTCCTACAAGACCAAGAAGTATTTTTTTATCTTCGTCATTTGCGATGGTATCATCTTTTAAATAATTCATAGGTTTACTTACAAATTTAGATACCTTCTTCTTTGAAAAGTTTTTATTATATGCATAATTCTTTATCATATAATTAATTGTATCAGAAACAATAACAACCCCATCAACAACGGTAGGGATACCAATAGCAATAACAGGTACACCAAGAGTTTCTTTTGATATTTCCTTTCTTTTATTACCAATACCACTTCCTGGAGATATTCCGGCATCAGATACTTGTATACTTCTATTTACTCTGGAAATTGAGCTGGAAGCTAAAGCATCAACTACTATTATTAAGTTAGGATTTACTTTATCAGTAACGCCTTTTATATAATCACTAGTTTCTATTCCAGTTGTTCCTGTTACACCAGGATAAAAAGAAGAAACGCATGATAAATTTTTATCTACGTCTATTTGCATATCAAATAAATGATTTGTAACAATTATTTTTTCAGAAACCATTGGTCCTAACGCATCAGGTGTTGACTTCATATTACCAAGGCCTATTACCATTGTCTTTAAATTACTTTTATACCCTACTTTTTCTAACATCTTAACAAATTCTTCTTTAAAAACACTAGCAACTTTCTTTTTCATATCATCATCGGTTATATCATCAAATTCAAGTGTTAAATACATTCCTTTCTTTTTACCTATCGTGTTATTTTCTTCTAATTTCATCCATGATACTTTAACACCATTATTATCATAATTTTTATAACTCAAATCTTTATTTTTATCAGCTAAATCAAGAACCATATCGGTCCTTATTTCATAATTTTTTAAATCAATTTTATTCATACTATTATCACCTAATTATATTTTTACCAAAAATAGTAATTATTATTGATTTTTTATATTTTTTTTGATAAACTATAAGAAGTTATGTGCCTTAGGAGGTGAAGAAATGCCAAATATTAAAAGCGCTAAGAAAAGAGTTAAGGTAACTAATGTAAAGCATGAATCAAATATTCCTGTTAAAGGAGCTATGAAAACAGCAGTTAAAAAAACTAGAAAAGATGCTACTGTAGAAAACCTTAACACAGCTAACAAAAGAATTGATAAAGCATGTAATAAAGGACTTATTACAAAAAACAAAGCTGCACGTTTAAAATCAAACTTATCTAAAAAAGTAAACGAATCGAAGTAATTATACTTCTTTTTTTTATACTTTATTGGTATAATTAATATGGTGATAATATGGAAGAAAATAAAAGTCCAGTAAAAAAATTATTAAGAATCGCAATAGAAGTTATAATATTAGTTTTATTAGCATTTTTTATCAAAGATAATTTTTATGTAGTTAAAAATGAAGTAGAATATATATATTTAAAATATTTTCAACCTGAGATAAGACAAAACTTAACTGATAATGAATACATAAAAAAAGAAAATTATGGATATCTCAAAATAAGTAATGATACTACAATAAAAAACAAAGAACAAATAAAAAACGTAATTTATACATTCTTAGATGCAGGTTGGCCAGAATATAATGTAAAATGTGATCCAGATTATTTAAATTGTGTTAACGATATTAAGGATATGGTAAAAAACGAAACATATCTTTACAATATTTCTAACTTTGTTCACCCGTTTAATTCTTTCGAAAAGGTAGAAACTAAATTTTCTTCTACTGGTAAAATTACTTTTAAAAAAGAAAATAAATATACGAATGAGCAAATAACCGAAATAAATAAAAAAGTAGATCAAATATATAAAGAAAATTATAATTCTAAAAAAAGTGTAAAAGAAAACATACAAATATTTCATGACTACATTATAAATAATACAAAATATGATAAGGATAAAACGAGTAAAAACTCAAGTAATGCATATGGAGTATTATTTGAAGGAATTGGCATTTGTAGTGGTTATACTGATGCGATGCAGTTATTTTTAGAAAAGATGAACGTAAAAAATTACCGAATATCATCTAATACTCATACTTGGAATTTAGTATATGTAGAAGGTAAATGGTTAAATTTAGATTTAACTTGGGATGATCCGATAATGAGTGACGGCAGTGATAATTTAATATATGATTATTTCTTAATTAATACGGATGATTTATTGAATAAAGAAAGATTTGAACATAACTTTGATAAAGATATATACATGGAAGCAAAATAAAGCAACTAAATCGTTGCTTTATTTTTTATATGTTTTAATAATTATAGGATGTTTATCATTATAACTATCATTTAAGTATTTAACTCCTACATCAAATTCATCAGATGCACCTTTTCTGGCAGTATCTAACAAACCCCACTTCCACTCGTCATGATTTGAATATCCTTTTGGAATACAAGAACATAACATAACACTAAATGGTTTATTTTTTTTATTTGCTATATCAATTACTATATCTGAATTTTCGCATATCGCTTTAGCAATATATAAGTCTTTTGTTTCACCCTCAAACCTTTTTTTACTTAAAATTATATTTCCTAGATATCTAGGAGCTAAAAGAGGATCATAGACTTCAATTGTCCCTTTTTTTATTTCTTGTTGATATTCATCAATATATTTAGCAAGTACCGGCATGGTTCCAGCACCTATTTCCCCTATATTAACCCCTAAATCAAAGTTTTCTTTCAAAAATTCTAAATATCCAATATAACTATCTTTTTCTTTTGGGATTAAACCTAAATATGATCTTACTGATTCAATTGTAGGAGCTTTAAAAAATCTAGAATCAAAGAAATTAAAAATCAAAAAGTTTTTTATCTCATCATTATAATTATCCCCATAATTAACTAAATATTCCACTAATTTTGATTCTTCATATTTATGATTATTCATTATACCAAACCCCTTTATTTGCTAGGTATAGTATCAAAAAAGAGCAATTTTGTCAAATTACTCTTATTTAAATAAACTAATAATGTTAGCTTTTAAGGATTCATATAAATCCGGTGATATAACCGATAATGCTGCTACCGATAATAATATAAGTAATATAATAATTACTATTAAAAATCCTATATTTGCAGCCTTCATCGTATCTTTATCTATCTTAGAAGGTCTTCCTACTTTTTTAGTTGCCATATATATCACATCCTATTTACTATTATATAAAAAATGTTAATTATTTTCAATGTATTCAATAACTTCATCGATTGTATTTGTAAAATTATTTACGTTTATATAAAACCACTTTACGTTCATCTGATTGTTAAACCAAGTATACTGTCTTTTTGCATAATGCCTACTTCTTTTCTTTATTAATTCTACTGCTTCTTCTAAAGTCATTTTACCATCAAAGTACATATATAATTCCTTATATGCTATAGCAGTATTAATTGCCTTACTATCTATTTTTTTATCATAAAAATACTTAGCTTCCTTTATAAGCCCATCTTTTATCATTTTATCTACTCTATCATTAATGGTTTTATATAACTCATTTCTAGGTCTAGTTAACCCTATTATTTTAGCATCATAAAGCATTTTATCAGATACGGTAACCTTATTAGTAGTATGGTTATTTAAAAAGCTTTCCAATCTTTGTCTATTATTAATATGTATTTTAGTATTATTATCTATTTTTTTTACCATATTATATAATTCTTGATTAGTATAATTAAAGTAGTCTTTTTTTATAGTATTTTCTTTAAATTCATAATTATATAAAAGAGCCTTTAAATATAATCCAGTTCCTCCTACTATTATTACGTTCCTATTTTTAGAAAGTAAAGAATTAAGAATGTTTCTAGCATCTTTTTGATAATCATAAACAGAATAGTCTTCATTAACATCTTTAATATCAATCATATGGTGTTTTATACCATCTTTTTCTTCTTGTGTTACTTTAGCGGTTCCAATATCCATTTCCTTATATATCTGCATACTATCACAAGATATTATCTCAGCATCATATTTTTTAGCTAATTCTATAGACATTTTAGTTTTACCTACACCAGTAGGACCTACTACTGCTATTATCATTTCATCACCTCTTTAATTATACATTACTATTTAAAATATTTACTAAATTCTTTAAAACTATTTACAGAGTTTGATGTTACTTTTCTTATGGATTCAATTTGACTATCCAAATATCGTTCACCATTACGACAGGACACTTTATATTTTTCATATGTACTAGTTGCTAATGACTCAAAAAACTCTTCTAAAATAATGTTAAATTTATTTATGTTATAATAATTCGTCTCAGCTAAAGAGTACCCTTCATTTTCAAAAGCATCAGTATCTGTTATATAAAATTTATCATCTAAAAATACATGTGCCAATTTCAAATCAATCATAATATCTTTTTCTTTTTTTAAAAAAGGAAGAAATCCATCATAGTAAGCTTTTAAAAAATCATCAAAATATAAATCATCTTGAATATATTATATAAAAAATAAAAGCCATGTCAAATTACATAGCTCTTTTAAATAATTTTTCTAATTCATAATTACTGTAAAAAATAGTTGTTGGCCTTCCATGTGGGCAGTTATAAGGATTTTTACATTTTCTTAAATCATTTACTAAACTTTCCATTTCTTCGTGAGAAATATTCATATTAGCCTTTATAGCCATCTTACATGAAAGTGTTGCCGCTGCGTGTTCCCTAAACTTACCCAAGTCAAAATTTTTTTCTTCCTCTATTAAAACATCTATTATTTTTTTTATACTTTCTTCTTCATAACCACTTTTTAACCAAGTTGGTTGTTCTTTTATAACAAATGTATTAATACCATTTTCCTCTATCTTAAATCCAAGATTTCTTAATATTTCTATATTGTGATTAATTATTATAAATTCATTAGTTGGATATTCCAAAGTTAAAGGAACAAGCATTGCTATGGTATTAGGTTTTGGATTTGCAAACTGCTCTTTATAATATTCAAAGTTTATTCTTTCTTTAGCGGCATGTTGATCAATTATATACATTCCCATTTCGTTATGACAAATAATATATGTTCCTCTAACTAATCCCACCGGATACATCTCAGGCATTATTTTTGATTCTTCTTTTGTATCAATAGTATTATACTCTTCTTCATTTTCTTTTACTTCTAAATCTGTATTTATATTAATTACTTCTTCATCAAATATAGAGTAATCAAGTATTGGACTATCAATAACTGCTTGTCTTTCCAAATTAAGTCTTTGTTCTACTACTTTTATTTTTTCTTTAGGTTTATCCTCTTCTATTTTAGGTATTAAAATACTTTCTTCTAATACTTTTCTAATTCCTTTATAAATTAATTCTTTTAATCCTTCAAAATTACTAAATTTAATATCTTGCTTAGAAGGATGCACATTAACATCTATTAAAGATGGATCGCAGTTAATATTTAATATAACAATTGGATATCTTGTATCAAATTTATAAGTATGATAAGCATCATTAATGCATCTATTTAATTCAACGTTTCTAATTACCCTTTTATTAACTAACGTAGTAATATGTTTTTTAGATGATCTTGTAACTTCAGGAAGTGAGATAAAGCCATCAACATCATAATCATCATTAAAAATAGATATTTTCTTCATTTTTCTTGCAACATTTGAACCATATATTTCTTTTATTACCTTTAAAAGATTACCAGAACCATCTGTATTTAAAAGTTCCTTATCATCACTAATTAATGTAAAACTAATCTCTGGATATGATAAAGCCATATTATTTACATAAGAACAAATATTTGCAAGTTCAGTATATAAACTATTTAAATACTTAAGTCTTGCTGGAGTATTATAAAACAAATTACTAACCTTTATTTCAGTTCCACGTCTCGCATCTGCGTTTTCTATCTTTTTTAGTTTTCCGCCCTCTATAATAACTAATGTTCCAACTTCATCAGCACACGTTTTTAATTCTACTTTAGATACAGAAGCAATCGAAGGAAGTGCTTCTCCTCTAAATCCTAAAGATGAAATTCTATAAAGCCCAGTTTCATCAAGAAGTTTACTTGTTGCATGTCTTTGAAAAGCAAGATGAGCATCATCACGGGACATACCACTACCATTATCTATTACTTTTATTAATCTTGTTCCAGCTTCTTTAACTTCGATTTTTATTTCAGTTGCACCTGCATCAACACTATTTTCTACTAATTCTTTTACAACACTTGCACATTTTTCTACAACTTCACCAGCTGCTATTTTGTTAGCTAAAATATCATCCATTACCTTTATTTTATTCATTTTACCACCACCAAAAAAAATTCGCTCATATGCTATAAATAATTATAACACAGATGCGAATTTTAAGTAATATTATTTGCTTTTCATTTGTTTTACAATACCATATATTCTACTTTCTTTTTCATGTTCTGCAATTACGGACTTACAACATTCTTCCCTTTCTTCAGGTAAGAATTTATCAAATATTGTATCTTTATAAATACCACTTTCCAACGTAGATTTATATTTATCAACTCTTTTATTTGCATCCAAAATCATACCATCTAAACCAGTATTATCCGTTTCAAATTCAGAACCTTTAAAATACATTCTGTTTCCTTGATCATTACTTGAAATACTATTAAAAGCAATATCCGTTAATAAATCATAACCTTTTTTATTAACATGAAAATCTAAACCACCTTTAGCACAATAACTACTTATTGGTTCAATATCAACATATGTAGCTGCATATTTAAATGATAATTCCATAATACTTTCATTAAATCTTTTAATAAAATCATTTACTACTTTAAAACCATAGTGTTTATCTTGTAACAACACAAAAGCTTTAGGCAAATATAAACTCATAATATGTAATCTAGTATCATCTTTTATAGTTAAAATATTATAAATGTTTCTTTCCATTTCATTTATAACATTCTTCATTATTTCATCGTCTTTCATTAAACTAATACCACGGTTTCTCATTTTTTTATCAAATAATGCTCCTAATGGATTAGCCTGTAATTCATACATAATATTATTAGAACCACTTTGATAAAACATAATCAAATCATCTGCTTCTCTCATCATATCAGTTATTCTTTTTTCGCTATCGCCTGGTAAAACAGGGTCTAATTTTGAAAGACCTTTAGGGTATGCAAGTTTACATAGTAAATCCTCACTATTAACATCAATACAAGTTTCTTTCAATTGTTTAATTTCTTTTAATGTAAGATTATGTTTTAAAATCTCATCAATATTCCAAGTCTTATTAATAAACATATTAAACATATCTATTACTTCTACATCGTTTTCTTCATTTGAAATAAAATCCTTAATAGTATATAAAAAACTTTTTGCATTCTTATTATAAACTGCACAAGGAACGCCGATAGATTCACTACCACCCATAACAACTATTTTCTTCTTATTTAGGTTTTCTGTATTACTAGCCATATTAATAATCCCCTTTTTTTTCGGTTTATAATACCATTTTTAACTTTTTTTGTCAACTTTACCATTTATAACTTTTAAATAACTATAATTTTCAGCATTCATTTTATTTTCTATTTAAGTACTTGAATATTAATATAATTATACTTATATCACATATTTTTTTTTTTCATATAATATTGCAGAGGAGGAAAGATTATGAATCAAAATTTTCAAACATTAAACACGTTCCCATCAAATGGTATGCCCTATGGATATTATATGCCTACAAACCCAAAATATAAAATATCATCAAACTCAAATGATGAAAGATTAGCTGGAGGCTTTGTATTTCCATTCTTATTAGGTGGTGTAACAGGAGCTGCAATCGCCCCTGCGTTCTGGAATAATGGATATTTTAATAACAATAGACCTAGCTACTACTATGTACCAGGATATTATCAATATCAACCAAGAAGATGGTTCTAAACAAAAAAATTATGCGATAAATAAAACGCATAGTTTTTTTATTTAAATGATATTTTATACGTACCTACATAGTCATAATATATTTTTTTACCATTATAAAAAGTATATAGTTTAGCATCTTTAGGATGTTTTTTAAACCATTTAAAATTAACATTAGTAACACTTGATAAAAATCCTGACTTATGAGTCCATTTTCTGCTATCATAATCTTGTCTTATCAAATGACAACTTTTACGTAAAACTCCTGACTTTAATTTTATAGGTTCCTGCATTATGTATAACGCAATCTTCCATTCATATCTATTTAGTAAATTTAAATAAGGATCTTCTAGTTTTTCTATATCTAAATTTAAAGTTTTAATATCACTATATAATGACTCTTGTATTTCTTCTGATGTTCTTATATTAGAAAAAGTATTACTTATATGTCCTACTTCAAAATCTTTAGTTTCAGGAAATATTTCTTTAATATTCATATCCATTTTTAAAGCATGCATATAACAATTTCGACCACCTACTTCTTTATAATATTTAAAACTTTTATAAGTTGTTTCTTTAATTACCTTTCTTATTTTTTCAATATTTTTTTTATCCAAAATAAAAATTTCCTTTCACTATTTTATATGTTATCAATATTATATTAAAAAGTCAATTTTAATATAAATAGCTTATATCAACATTTCCATCTATTCCTGGAACGTTTCCTTTAGAAGTATATTGCCACATTAAATAAGGTCCATCATACTTTAAGGTACTATTATATTCTGCTACCCAGTTTACATAACTTTTAGCAATTTTTCCAAACCTATTCATCGCGTACCACCTACCCGAATAAACTCCCACATTATAATTATTATTAACATGATTTGATACGGATTCTACATATCCTTTTGCTATATAATTATACCCATTTTTAGTTATTTTATCAGAAGATGAAGAATTAGTCTTCCAACTTTCTAAATCATAATATATACCTAATGTAGGTTTTATATCATATTTATCTATCATATTATTAGTAAATATAGCCTCCTTTCTTGCACTTTCTATGTTTGTTGCATAACTAAATAAATATATTCCATATGGAATATTAAGCCTTTTTAATTCATTTATATTTCTTTCAAATTTACTATCAAGAGTAGTAAAATATCCCAATCTTAATATAACACCATAACAATCACTATCACTTGCAAATAAATCCCAATTAATATCTTTTTGATAATAACTAACATCTATTACTTTTACTTTAGATATACCTAAATACTTACCTGAAGGAGAAAAATAGTTATTAACCCCATCTATTACTTTTAAGCCAGTTACTTTATTATCGTTTTCATAATAATATGTGTTTCCATATTCTTCATAAAAGCCATTTTTTAAATAATGTATGTTTATTTCTTCTTCGTTTATTTTATCATTCAATTCATTATTTGTTTGATTACTTTCCTCGGTTTCTTTATTAAACTCATCTATTAATTCTTTATCACTATTTTCTTCGCTAATTATTAAATTATTAGCAGTGTTTTCATCTTTTACTTCTTCAATTTCTAGTGTGTCCTCTAACTTATTTTCGGTTTGTTCATCATCATTTTTTTTAATATCTTCTACTACGTTATTTATATCGAAACTATTAAATTCTTCAACTTTTTTATATACACAATCAATTACTTTATTCGTGTCTTCTTGATCCATCTTTTTAACAACACTAACATATAACTTATCTTGATTTGTTTTAATGCCAGAATTTTCTTTTATTTCTTTTACAATCTTCTTTTCTTCTCTATCTTTTGTTGTGATTAAGAATATCATTCCTATACTGACTAACAATACTAAAAAAAATATTTTTTTCATTAATTCTCCTTTCTTAAAAATAATCAATTATCATAACTTTTTTGTTATATAAACATGGAAGCAACATTACTAGTTATTTTTCAAAAAATCGTTAATTGAAAAACAAAGCTAGTATTCTTACTACTTCCTAATTAATTGTTAGTTAAAGTTTTTAAAATCCCACTATAAAAGTTAAAAAAAATGACTTTTTTAGTCATTTTTTAAACTTTTCATTTTTAATGTAAGCATTTCATCTAACATAGATTTAGTTTTCTTTTCATCTTCTAAATCTTTGTAATAGGGTTCAGCCTCATCAAATAAACCCAAATTATACATTTTTTCTAAAACGTATTTTTCAAGATCTAATAATCTTTCATCTGAATATCCCACACCAGATACATAAATGCTTAAACCGTTATAATCTTCGCTTTGTATCAAACTGTTTATCTGTGTTATTTCTTCTTGATACTTACTTACATCAACATATGATGATGCATTTTCAATTAAAATATCTTCTTTTTTTTCTTCTTTCTTTATGGTTGTAAGATTATCTATTAAGTTATCTTTATGGTTTGGTATTCCTACTTGATACTTAGCCCTACCAACTTTAAATAGAATTCCTTCTTCTACGAGTTTTTTTATGTAATACTGATTAAGCCCCATATTATTCAAATCAAATAAAGATATATCCCCTTTTATATTCTTTAACCTTAAAATTACATCTGTTAAATCTCTCATGTTAATACTCCTATACTTTTATAATATCATATTAAATTTTTTAAAACAATATGATATTACTTATTAAATTCCTTTAAAAAAGTATATAAATCTA
The DNA here is from genome assembly GCA_947589535.1 of uncultured Bacilli bacterium. GTDB lineage: Bacteria > Bacillota_I > Bacilli_A > RF39 > UBA660 > Aphodocola. Next base: position 18,322 of record CANQAS010000013.1, read on the forward strand.
ATGCTACTTTTTCTGGTAATGATTCTCTTAACTCTTCTTTCGTCAAGCTTTTTAATTTAGTAATTGTCTTATACTTCTTAAGAAGCATCTTCTTTCTTTCAGAACCTATTCCAGGAACGTTATCTAAAACGCTAGATAAACTCCCCTTGCTTCTTATTTCTTTATGATAATTAATTGTATATCTGTGAACTTCATCTTGTATTCTTGTTAATAAATGAAATATATCAGAAGTTTTATCTATTTCAAATTCCATATCTTGCGTTAAAAGAGCGGTTGTTCTATGTTTATCATTTTTCTTTAAACCTATAACGGGTATATCTAAATATAAGCTATCTAATATTTCCTTAGCTGCGTTAATTTGAATAATACCACCATCAACTATTATTAAATCTGGTTTTTCTAATTTATCATGTAAAACTCTATAATACCTTCTATATATTACCTCTTGCATCGTATGATAATCATCTTTAGAACAAGAGTTTATTTTATATTTACGATATTCTTTTTTATCAGGCCTTCCGTTTGTAAACACAACCATACCACTAACTGTATAGGTTCCAAACAAATGAGCATTATCAAACGTTTCAATTCTTTTTAAATGAGGTATGCCAAGCATTTTCCCTAGCGCTTCATTAGCTTCAAACGTTCTTCTTTCATCACGCACGATAAGTTCAAACTTCTCATCCAAAACAATCTTAGCATTATCACTTGCCATATCTACTAGTTTTTTCTTTATACCCTTTTTTGGTATTAACACTTTAGTTTTAAGCGCTTCACTAAGAAGCTCATGGTCAAATTTATCACAAACTAATATTTCTTTAGGTACTTCATTTTGTTCATAAAAACTCATAGCAAAATATGATAATGTATCTTCTACTTCATCAATTAAGGGAAATACTTCTCCATCTCTCATGTTTATTCTTCCGTCTCTTAAATGAAAAACCTGAATTGATATATAACCATTCTTAACATAATAATTGATAACATCTCTTGTTATATTATCATTTAAGCTTATTTTTTGTTTTTCTAATACTTTATCAATGTACTCAAGCATTTCTTTATATTCTATTGCTCTTTCAAAATTTAAACCATCTGATGCTTTCTGCATAAGATCTTTAATTTTTCGCCTTACATCATCGTAATTTCCTTTTAAAAAGCTTGTTACCTCCAAAATCATATCTTTAATAATTTTTTTATCTACCTTTTTTTCACAATACCCTAAGCACTGACCTATATGATAATATAAACATACTTTTTTATTCATGGTATGACATTTTCTAAAAGGATAGATTCTATTTAATAGCTGCACCGTACGTCTTGCCGCTATGGCATTAGGATATGGGCCAAATAACTTACCCTTATGTCCTTTTATTTTTCTAGGTCTTGATATTATAAGTCTAGGATATGTTTCATCAGTTATTTCTATATATGGATAAGACTTATTATCCTTAAGTAATATATTATATTTTGGTGAATATTTCTTAATTAAATTTATTTCAAGAAGTAGCGATTCTACTTCTGTTGATGTAACTATATATTCAAAATCTCTTATGTTTTCTACCAAAGCTTTAGTTTTACCAGTATGCTCTCTATTAAAGTAGGAAGATACCCTTCTTTTTAAGTTTTTAGCTTTGCCAACGTATATAACCTTACCATCTTCGTTTTTCATTAGATAGCAACCAGGTTCGGTTGTTAGTAATTTCAATTTTTCATTTATTAGATTCATAGACATCACCTAAAAATATTATATCATAATAAGGTGAATTAAAAGTATTCGAATAAATAAAAAAAATAGAACCCTTAAAAAACAAGTTCCATTATTTTTGGCATAAATATATATATTCCAACACAAAGTGCGGTAAATGCTGATACTAAAACCGCTGCTGCTGCTACATCCTTTGCAATCATTGCAAGCGGATTAAACTTCTTTGTATATAAATCTACTACCGACTCTATTGATGAATTAACAAGTTCTGATGTTATAACAAACGCAACCATCAAATACACTAATAACCATTCATATAGCTGCAAGTTAAATATCACCCCAAAAGCGGTAACTATTATTGTCATGGTAATATGTATAAGAAGATTTTGTTCTCTTTCAAAAAACTTTTTTATATTTTTCATCATTCTACCTAAATAGTGATATTATTTTTGGAACAAAAACAACAAGCCACATACCCGTCGCCATAAGATCCGCAACAAAGCAAGCTGCAGAGGCAGTATCCTTAGCAACCTTTGCAAGTGGATGATACTCTTCGGTAACCATATCAACAACAGCTTCTATAGACGTATTAAATAACTCAGTAACAAGTATTAAAGCCCCCATTATAAGAGTTATAACCCACTGTATTGGTGTTATATTAAATCCTACTGCAAATGCTATTATAATAGCCATAACAATTACGTGTAATATTAAACTTTGTTCATGAAAATAAGCATATTTAAGCCCATCGAACGAAAATTTAAAGCTTCTTAAAAACCTTTTAAAGCCTAATTGTTTTAAATTTTGTGATTCTACGTATTTTCCTCTAGATATTTCTACATTAACTTTCTTTTTTGATGCCATATTCCTCTAACAACTCCTTTTGTAGTTTAAACATTTTTCTTTCATCTTTTTCATTCATATGATCATATCCTAGTAAGTGGAGTAAACCATGCACCCCTAAAAAACACAATTCCCTTTTTTTAGAGTGTCCATATTCCTCTGATTGACTTATTACTTTATCATAAGAAATATATATATCACCTAATACTCTAACTTCTGGAATATCTATTTGTTTATTATCTTCTAATGCAAACGTAATAACATCAGTTGGTCTATCTATATTTCTATATTTTTTATTTATAGCATGAATACTATTATTATCTACAATTATAACATTAAACATTACGTTTTTCAAACCCAGTTTATTAACTGAAAAGTTTATAAATGATTCAAAGGTTTCTAAATCTTCAACATTACCATTATATTGATTAAATATCTCTATATAATTCATGATAAAATCCTCCAAAAACCAAATCTAAATGATAAGTATATTATACTAATTATTAGGATTAAACACAATAGATCAAGAAATAATTCATTTCTCATAAAATTAGGAAGTTTTTTTAATATATCGCTTTCAAACTTATATATTAAAGCCCCTGTTAAACCTCCAAAAGTATTTAATATAATATCATCAATATCAGCTGTTCTTCCAATTCTCATTTGAGCATATTCTATCGAGCAAGATACTAAAAATGATATGATAATCGTAGGAAGTAGGTTTTTAGTCTTTATAAACCTTGTTACGAATATTCCAAAAGGGATAAATAAAATGATGTTTCCAAGTACGTTTCTAATAAAAAGCCTTGAGGTGTAATGATACCTAAAGATTTCTCTAAAAGGAACAAAGTTATTAGTCCCATAATTATTATCTTGAAATGTTACTATATAATATAAAAGTAATATGTATATTATAAAGCATAGCATTATAAATTCTCTATAAAATACAAACTTTTTTTTATTTATAAATAAATATGCTAATCTAACTAACACTAATATTACAGTAAATATAAATAGCATTGGCCATACATTATGAATAGCACTTAAAAAAATACTTGTAAACATAATACCTCTTACCTTCATTCTTCTATTTTGTTATCATTTTTTAATAAACTTTTATCTACCTCTTTATAATCAGTTATGTTCTCGTTAACCTTAAAAAATACATCTACTTCTATTCTACTATCATCAGAAGATAAATTCAAAGTTTTTTTACTTATAATGTATTCATCAGTGTCTAGTTTACTCTTTATTTTTTCTTCTGCTAACTTAATCGCTAAAGAAAGTGCTTTTTTCTTACTATATTTTTTATTTATAGACTTTGTTTTTCTTTGTTTTTCTACTCTTATACTAAATGGTATTATTTTACTTTTTATTAATATATGTTTTTTTTCTAAATAAGAACTAGCATAATTTTTCTTTATTGGTATGTCTTTTCCTAAAAAATTTATTACCACGTTGTTTTTTACATCCGCTAGATATATTACTTCTTTATAGCTAAGAGGATATTCTACTTTTACCTTATACCAAGTTTCCGCATACACTATTCCTTTCGCATGAACCTGACCCTTTACGGTTTCATCTTTTATTATGTCACCGGATATTATTATTTCACCTTGTGATACATAATCATTTTTTTTCTTCATAATAACACCGTTTGATGCCTCTATTTTAGTTATAATTCCACTTTTTTTAGCAACTATGTGTCTTGGCTCGTTATCTTCTTGCTTTTTATTTATTCTTCTTTCGGTTACTTTAACTATTAGTTTACTTCCTTTTCTTTCTATTTCTAACCATTCTATATTATCCTTATTTTCCTTTATTATCTTTTGGATTATTTTCTTTCTTTTATTAAAACTTGGAATTATTTTTAATTTATCTATATTATTTTCCTGAAGATTTATTTTTATTAGTTTTCTAATATTGGTATCATTATGCACAATATCAATTTCAAAAATAGTATTATTTATTAAAAATAAAAATAACATACTTATAAAAAAAGAAATAATAAATGTATAATTGTTCTTTATTATAAATAGATATTTATTTAAACCATACATTTTAATAATATCAATTTCATAAGTACTTTTTATTTTTTTTAATATTAAATAATCATCATATGAAATAATTATATTAACTTTGTTATGACTTACTTCTTTATAATCAGAATAATTTATTTTTCTAGCTATATATCTTTTAACAAAAAAAGAAGGATTTTTACCGGTGATACTTACCATAACGTTATTATTCATCTAAGAAAACTCAATAAACCTTATATCGCCACTAATTATTAAGTATTCCTTAAACATAGTTTCAATAACCAAGTTTTTTCCTTTCACTTTTAGATTTTTGTCATCGTATTTTATTTCAATACAATCAGATGTAAAATTTTCTATATCATCATAATAATAAATCTTAACTTTACCATCTATGTATTTAATCTCAAAATTATTGCATTCTAAATAATCATTTATTAGTTTTTTTATGTCCACTAGTATCACCAGTTAATTTTATGCAAATAAAATAAGAAAAATAGCATCAAATTTAATGATGCTACTCTTTATTATATCTCAAGATTTTTATTTTCAAATTCTTTGTCATCTATTAAAAGTTCGTGAACTTCTTCTTCTTCATTATTTAAATATACTTCTTCTATTCTATCTACCATGCACTTTTGAGCTTCAATAATTGCATTAACTTTTCTAGTTGCTTTATCCAATTCATCATTAACTACAACGTAGTTATACTTAGAAATTTCATTAATTTCTTTATACGCCTTTCTAAATCTTTCTATTATCCTATCCTTAGTCTCAGTTCCACGTTTTTTTAATCTATAAACAAGATCTTTCATGGTAGGTGGCATTAAAAATATGAATATAGCTTCTGGTATTTTGTGTTTTATTTTTAATGCACCTTGTACTTCTATTACTAATATTACGTCTATTCCGTTATCTAAATACTCATGTATTTTAGACTTTGGAGTACCATAATAGTTATTATTATAAACTGCATATTCTAATAAATCATCATTTTCTATTTTTTGTTTAAATTCTTTTTCACTAATGAAAAAATAGTTAATACCATCTTCTTCACCATTTCTTGGTTTTCTAGTAGTACAAGATATAGAAACCCAAAATTTATCATTATATTCTTTTAATCTTTCACAAACTGAATCCTTACCAGATCCAGAAGGCCCTGATAAAACTATTAAACTACCTTTAGAACTTGATTTTAATATTTTAGACATAATTCCTCCTTAGTACAAAAAATAGACCTAGTGGTCTATTTACACGTTCCTTCTCCTGCTTGTGCACCCTTTTGATAAGTTTCACCAACTAATTCGCAAGATGTTTTTGTTATCGAGTCTTTTAAGTATCCCCCAAAGACTTTTATCAAACTAACCGCTATAACGGTTACAAGTGCAATTATAAGTACGTACTCAACTAATGCTTGACCTTTT
>CANQAS010000014.1 GCA_947589535.1 uncultured Bacilli bacterium
TCACAAACCAAGTTACTTAATTCCGTTGGATTTTCAACAGGAAGTCCTTCTATTAACCTAGCTTCATTATATAAAATTTTTGTATATTTCTTTAAAGTCTCTTTATCACTTTTATATAATTTTTTTATCTTTTTAGCGATATCGTGATCTTCGTTTATTTCTAATACTAATTTGGCATTAATATGTTCATCAGTAGGCATAGTATTAATTACTTTTTGCATCTCAACTGTTACATCACCTTCACTAGTTAAACAAATTGGATGATTTTTTAGTTTATTTGTATATCTTATTTTAGATACTTCTTCTCCTAAGTTTTCTTTCATGAAATCGAACATGTCTTTATCTTGCTTATTTTTATTTTCTAAAGCTAATTTTTCTTCGTTTGTTGATAAATCAAAATCATTAGAAGATACATTAACAAATTTTTTATCTTCATACTTATCAAGCATTTTAAGAACAAATTCATCAACGTAATCCGTCAAGTACAAAACTTCTTTTTCTTTTTCCTTTAAATTTTCTACTTGAGGTATCATATCTATTTTATCTACTGTTTCACCGCAAGCATAATAAATTGTATCATCAGAATCACTTAGCCTTGATACATACTCTTTTAAAGTAACATTTTTCTTATCCTTAGATGAATAAAATATTATTAAATCTTTCAAATCATCCTTTTTGGCACCATAATTATCATATACGCCATATTTTATATTTACTCCAAAAGTTTTAAAAAATGATTCATATTTTTCCCTATCATTTTCTAGCATATTTTTAAGTTCTTTTAATACTTTTTTTTCAATTGTTTTAGCAATTACTTTCAACTGTTTATTTTGTTGAAGCATCTCTCTTGATATATTTAAAGATAAATCTGGGCTATCTACAACACCCTTTACAAAATTTAAATAATCAGGAAGTAAGTCTTCACAACGATCCATTATAAGAACTCCATTAGAATATAACTCCAATCCTTTTTTATAATCTTTCGTATAAAAATCATATGGTTCTTTTTGTGGAATAAACAAAATAGCATCATAACTAACTAAACCTTCTACATTAGTATGAATAACTTTTAAAGGTTTCATAAAATCAACAAACTTATCCATATAAAAATTATCATATTCTTCATCTTTAATTTTATTTTTGTTTTTCTTCCATAAAGGTACCATACTATTTATTGGATCAGTCTTTGTATTATTATCTTCAGTATACATAATAATTGGATAAGATACATAATCTGAATATTTTTTTATTAAACTTTGAATCTTAATTTCGTCTAAATAATCATCATAATTTTCATCATCAGTATTATCTTTTATATGTAAAGTTATCGTGGTTCCAACATCTTGCTTATCACAAGTAGTTACTTCATAACCATCTAATCCATTAGAAATCCATTTGTAAGATTCATCAGCGTTAGCTTTTTTACTTTCTACAGTAACTTTATCACTTACCATAAAACTAGAGTAAAAGCCTACCCCAAATTGTCCTATCATATTTAATTTATCTTTATCATTTAATCCTTCTTTAAAAGCTAGTGTTCCACTTTTTGCTATTGTTCCTAGGTTCTCAGATAATTCTTCTTTACTCATTCCAATACCATTATCAGAAATAGTAAGTAATCTTTTATCTTTATCAACCTTGATTGTTATTTCAAGTTTTTTCTTACTAACTTTTAATTTTTTATTAGTTAATGATTCATATGCTAATTTATCAAGAGCATCATTTGCATTAGAAATTAGTTCTCTTAAGAATATTTCCTTATTTGTGTAAATTGAATTAATCATTAAATCTAATAATTTTTTTGATTCAGCCTTAAATTGTCTTTTAGACATATTATCATCTCCTATCTCCATAAGTAATTATATTACAACTAATTAGCACTGTCAACATAAGTGTGCTAATTAATTATAAAAAAATAAAGACACTAGGTCTTTATTAATATAAACCATGAAGCTTCATAATATCATCTGAAGATAATTCATCTACAGTCCACATTCCTGTGTCTTTTGTTAAAGATAAATCTATTTCATGTGTTGTTGTATCTGTTACGTTTTTCATTTTTTCTATTTTATAATCCATATATTTTTCTTCTGAGAAATTTCCTTCATCATTATTAAACTTTTCAGGATTGTTTTTTAATTCTTCTTCAGCTTCATTAATTGCGCTACGATAATTAAGCACAGTTACTTCAACTGTAACGATTGCACTATCATCTTCTTCTTTTGTATCTTTTATAACATATGCAAACTGATCATATTGTTTTTCCATTAATTTTTCGTATTCTTCCTTTTGGTTATCAGTTATATCTTCATTCATAATAGTATCTTTTAATTGTTCTATTACGTTATCGTCTTTTGCTCTATACTTTTCGAAGAATGTTTCAACTGCTTCTTCGGTAGTATGATCATTAATAGCACAACTACAACCTGTAAATAGAAGCATTACGCATACTACAACCAACATTTTTTTAATAATGTTTTTCATTTTTTATCCTCCTTCTACCATTAATTTGGCATAAAGGATTATTTTTATACTATCTTTTTGATACTTTAATAAATGATTTAATTTTATTAATTACTAAAAAATTACCTTCTTCTATTTGTTTTTTTAATAACATATATGATTTTAAATAATCTTCTTCCTTAATATCAAAACATTCATAATGTAAATAATTAATTTCATCAACGTTTTTATTATCATATATTTTATTTAAATATTTAAGTATTAAAAAAACTTCATTATTTTCTTTTCTAGTTAGTGAATTATTATGTCTATTTTTACTAATAACATTATATTCTAAATCATAAATACTCATATCTTTACTCTTTTTAATAATATCATCTGCTTCATCAAATAATAATTTACTTTTACCAATTACTAAACCTTCATCATTCAAAGCTACTGCTAAAACTACATCATCATTACAAAGAAGACATGCATATTTTATTTTATCAATACTCCTACCAATAAAGACTTCAGTTTGATCTTCGATAATACCCATAAATTTTTTATCTACTAAAACATCATAATTCATAAAGTCCAAAAGTATTTTATCTTCTACTTTAAAAGATATTATCTTTTTTATATGTTTTATGTCATCGTTTTTTTCCCACTCATAAAATTCATATGGATTCTTTTTAAAATTAACTAAAATATCATAAACGTTTTTCATTTTTACCTCCTGTTTTAATTATAGAAATATTTATAAGTATAAAACCTACTATTAAATAATAAGTTTCAGGTAGCTTTAAAATATAACTTATATATTCTTTAAAATTATACCCAAAACTAAATAAGTTTATGTACAAAATAAGTGTCGAAAAACCAATTATCATAAGACCAAAACCACACAAAAATAAAAAAACTTTTACCAACATTTTAAATCTCCTAATTAATTTTATTTATTTTATAAAAAATTTAGTATATAATTTAATATATGATAGGAGGAAATATGAGAATATTACAAATTTTACAATACATTATTTTAGGGCTGATACAAGGGTTTACGGAGCCAATTCCAATATCATCAAGCGGACACTTAGTAATATTTAAAAACATATTTAAGTTAGATACACTAAATGATATTAACTTTGAGATAGTTGTTAATTTTGGATCTTTTATAGCAATATGTTTTTTATTTAGAAAAGAAATAATAAAAATAATAAACGATTTTTTTAAGTATATAAAAACGAAAAAAGAGAATTATAAAGAAAATTATAAGTATGCATGGCTAATTGTTATAGGAACAATTCCAGCTGGTCTATTTGGTATTATCTTAAAAGATAAAATAGACTTAGTATCCGAAAACGTTAAATTAGTTGGTATAGCACTTTTAATAACTGCTCTTGCATTATTTTTAATTAAAGATATTAAAGGAAAAAAAGAAAAGAATGAAATAACAATATTTGATAGTATTATAATTGGTTTATTTCAAGTAATTGCATTATTTCCAGGAATATCTAGAAGTGGTGCAACAGTAGTTGGTGGAATGACCCAAGGTTTAAGTAGAAAATCCGCTGTTAACTACTCCTTTATGCTTTATCTTCCAATTAGTTTAGCAACCATGATATTAGGTGTTAAAGATTTAATAAAAACTGCAAATATAAGTAGTTTAATACTTCCATATACGTTAGGAATGATCGCAAGTGCTATAGTTACATACTTTAGTGCTAAATGGTTTATTAACATAATGAAAAAAGGTAAATTAGGTTATTTTTCCATATATTGTTTAATCGTTGGTATTTTAGTATTGTTATTCGTTTAAAAAAAGGCTTTGTAAAAAAGCCTTTTTTTAATAACTTTATTTTAATTTATTAATAACATTACCACTAGTCATAAGACATATACCAATAACTATCATTGCAATTAATAAAACAATACATATAACTACTTTTTTTATAATACTCTTTTTCTCCTTCTCTGTTAACTCTTCCATATAAACCTCCTATAATATAAGATAATAATATCATAAACACATAAAAACATCAAATTAAAGATGAAGCAAAAAATTTTCTAAACAAGTGTTTTTGTCTTCTTTTCCACTTTTTATAGAATAATCTATTTCATGTAATTTTTTTAAAACGTCTTCTAATTCATATAACGTATAATCTGTTTCTAAAGCAAGTTTAACCCTATAAGGATGAACTGCTAAAATGCTTGCTATATCCTTACCTATCTTACCATCATTAGCTAATAATTTAACTTGATAAACCAAGTTAAATTGATTAGCTATTAACGCTATTATTTTTACCGGTTCTTCTTTTAATGATACTAAATCATTATAACAAGAAAATGTTTTTTTAAAATCCTTCTTCATTATTGCATCGCAAAGATCAAAAACATTATCATTAAAAGCCTTACTAGATATATTATTAATATCTTCTATTGTAATTTTTTTATCAACATCTTTATAAATTATCATTTTATTTATTTCACTAATTAATATGTCAACGTTTTTACCAACGAAATCAGTAAAGTATTTAGATGTTTTATAATCAATATCATAACCTTTAGATTTAAATTCAGAAGAAACAAAGCTAGATAAATCTTTTTCATCTATTACTTCTTTTTTTATAACGGTAACGTTTTTCTTTAATGCTTTAACTATCTTTTTTCTTTCGTCTAACTTTTCTGCCAAAACAGATATAATAACTATATTCTCGTGTGATGCACAACTTATATACTTTTCTAAATAATCTAAGTTATGATTAACACTTGTATTACTACTTGTTAAAAATAAGGCATTTTCTCCTATTAATACTTTTTTGTCACCAAATAATGATATACAAGAAGCATCATCTAATAATTCATCTATTTTATCTACTGATAAATCATATTTAACAACGTCTGTTATGCCAACAGTTATATTGTCTATTTCTCTTTTTATTAAGCTATAGTCTGTACCATATATTAAGTAAGTATCCTTCATGTATATCACCTTCTTTTTATATTATATCAGATTATCTTGACTTGAAAATAATTTATAGTATTCACCTTTTTTCTTTATAAGTTCTTTATGACTTCCTTTTTCGTAAATTCTTTTATCTTTAATTAACATTATAACATCAGAGTTAACAATAGTAGAAAGTCTATGAGCAATAGTAATCGTTGTCTTATCTTTTAATAAAGTGTTAATCTTTTTTTGAATAATACTTTCTGTTTTAACATCAATCTTACTAGTTGCCTCATCTAAAACTAAGATTTTAGGATCATTTATTAAAATTCTTATGTAACTAATAAGCTGTCGTTGACCATCGGATAAAGTATTACCATGGTTTTCTAAAACCGTGTAATACCCTTTTTCAAACTCGTTTATCCAAGCATCTAAATCAAGTTTTTTACATATTTTTATAACGTCTTCATCATTCAATTTAGAATTTCCATATTTTAAATTATTCATTATCGTGTCAGTAAATAAATAATTATCTTGTTGCATTATAGATATTTGTCTTCTAAGAGTATTTAAATCATAAGATTTAATATCTATACCATCTATTAAAATCTCTCCAGCATTTATATCATAGAACCTTGCCATAAGGTTTGCAATAGTTGTTTTACCACTTCCTGTTTCCCCTACGATTGCTATTTTTTGCCCAGGTTTTACTTCAAATGATACCTTATCTAAAATTACCTTATCTTCGTTATATGAAAATACAACGTCCTTAAATTTAATACTACCTTCTATTTCTTTTTTTACTGGATTTTCTATATTCTTTATCGTAATAGGTTCATCAATTGTTTCTAATATTCTTTCTAAATAAGTCATTGACTCAATGAAATCATCCATCGTGATAAAAAGATTTCTTATCGGATTCCAGAACCTACTAGAATAATTTCCCATTGCAACTATTGTTCCAAGCGAGATTCCAGGAACAAGATAAAATACTCCTATAGTGTAAATTGCAACTTGCACAACATTTGATATTATGTTAGTACTACTCCAAGTTATGTTTCCATACACAATATAATCGCACCAAGATTCAAAATATTCATCTGTTAATCCATCATGAATTACACTATTTTCTTTTTGTCTGTTAAATACCTTAGTTGTATCAGTGCCTTTTAACGATTCATATAAATAAGCATTCATATTTGAACGTTTATTATTTATTTTAAGTTTCTTTCTTCTTTTTATCTTAGTAGTAAAATTAAATATTAAACTTAATATTATTACCCCAATAAACGTTATAAAGGTTAATTTAACATTGGTTATAAGCATAAATATTATTGTCAAAACAAGACTTATTAGCTGCAAGATAGTATCAATAAGTCTATTTGTAATAAGGGATGATACACTTTCAGCATAATCGGTTAATCTAACTAAAATTTTACCATGAGGTCTTGTGTCATAATACTCTGAAGATAAGTATTGCAAATGTGAAAATAAATCGTTTTTTAAATCTTCTACTATATTTTGGTTTACCTTAACTAATACATCATTTTTTATCTTGATCGTTAAAATAACGCCTACTTGAATAGTAATACCTATCAAACATAATTTGACTAAACCGCTAAAGTTCCAGCCTCTTGTAATATTATCTATTCCATATTGTATTAATTTAGCATAGATAAGGGTCAATAAAGTTGATGATAAGCTTACTATTAATGCTATAAATAACTTCTTTTTATAATCTTTAAGATATTTAAGTGCACGTTTAAAGTTTTTAAAACTAAAGTTTGTATTACGTTCATCCACGTCATATTTGTTAACTCTCATAACCTAGTCCCCTTTTTTGGATATTATATATTTCTTTATAAATACCATTTTTCTTAAGTAAAGACTTATGAGTACCGTGCTCTTTTACTTTTCCTTTTTCCAAAACAAGTATTTCATCTGCGTTTTTAACAGAAAGAATCTTTTGAGCGATAATAAGTTTAGTTGAATCTAAATTTAAATCATTTATGTTTTTAGTTACTTCTAATTCTGTTTCAAAATCAAGTGCTGAGGTTATATCATCTAGAATTAAAAGTTCAGGATTTTTAGCAAGTGTTCTAGCAAGTGATAATCTTTGCTTTTCACCACCAGACAAATCAACTCCACCTTCACCTATTACCTCATCTATTCCGTTTTTTAAATTAAAAATATAATCCGCTTTGGCAAGCTTAATATATTTTATTATATCCTTATCCTTTAATTTAGAATTACCAAAGTTAACATTATTTCTTATGGTGTCTGAAAATAAAAATGGTGTTTGACTAACATATCCAAAATGCTTTCTTAAAGAACTAATTTTATATTCTTTAATATTTATTCCATCAATTAATATTTCACCTTTACTTACGTCCTCTAATCTAAGTAAAAGTCTTGCAACAGTTGACTTACCACTACCAATAGAACCAATTAATGCATAAGTTTTTCCAGGCAAAATATGCATATTAAAATCTTTTAAAACATAATTTTCATCGTATTTTAACCATACGTTTTTAAATTCTATTTCATGTTGTTTATCATTTAATTCTAAAGTACCATCCATAATTTTAGATTCCTGAGACAAAATCCATTTTATCTTATTTAAAGCAACCCCAAAGTTTTGCCAGTTATCTAAAAGAGTGCTAGCGTCTTCAAAAGGTGTTTTTAAACACCATAAAAGGGAATCAAAAACAAGCCACTGTCCTATCGTTATTTCGCCATTCATAACAAATAAAAATCCAAAAAATATAAGTAATGCACAAATAAGTTCATTAAGTGCTGTAGTTGTTACATTATAATTTATAAATTTATATCTAATTTTCAAGTTTTTATTTTTAAGTGTTCTGTTTTTTAGTCTAAATTTTCTTATTTCTTCTTTTTCAGTTCCATAGTTCTTAACTAATCTATTTGAATCAATATTTTCTTGTATAAAGTTATTGAAAGTAGATAAATACTCCCTTTTATCTTGATAATTTTTCTTAGAAAATTTAATGTATCTATTTGAAAAATAAAATAAAATTGGAAGTGGAATAATTATTATTAAAGTTAATTTAGGACTTATTATAAAGCAATAAATTAATGCTCCAAAAAATCTAAGTATCGCTGTTAAAACGGTTTTAATGGTATAACACATATTCATTTTTATTTGGTATGAATCAGAGAAAATGGTAGTTACTTCTCCTAGTGGATTTTCATTATAAAAACTAGAATCTAAACAGTTTAATTTTTCATACATTTTAATTCTTAGTTTTTTACATAATCTAAATCCCCAAGAATCAATTAAAACAACTCCAAGATATGCTAAACCGGTGCCGAAAACAACTATTAATACGGTTGTTATAGCAAGCGGTAATATTACTTCTTTATTACCTCCAGTAATACCTTCATCAACCATTTTTCCCATAAGTATTGCCGGAAAAATCATTAATACATCCCCAAATACAATTAGAAAATTATATAAAAAGTATTTAAATTTATTTTCTTTATCATAATTTAATACCCACTTCATACGAAATACTCCTTGTCTTATTAATTATACAATAAAAAAAATATATATTCTAGCTTTATATCATATATTAATTTATTTACAAAAAATAATAGTAAGTAAGGTATATTGTATTATGTCTTACTTACTATTACCGTATTAATATTATCATTTATTTTTTTAATAAAGTCACTAGCTTCTTGATCTTTAACATATATGGTAATGGTAGATGGAACTGACCCTAACATATTATTATAACTTTTTACGTTACTAAAGTCTGCTATATCAAAACGTATTGTATCTAACGATTTACAACCACTAAACATTCCGCTAGCTGATGTTACATTAGAAGTATCAAAACTACTTAAATCAAGATTTTTTAATGATGAACATCCACTAAAAAAGTTATTAAAGGATTTTATATTAGACGTATTCCATCCAGTTAAATTTAATTCCTCTAAAGAGTTACACCCACTAAAAATACCTCCTCCATTATCACCTTGATAAACAGATGTTACATTTTTAGTATCCCACTTACTTAAATCTAAACTTTTTAATGAATTACAGTTTTGGAACATCGCATTTAAAGTTGTTACATTTTGGGTATTCCAATTTTCAAGTTGTATTTGTGTTAATGCTTTACATTCTGCAAACATAAAAGCAAGTGATACTGCACTTTTAGTGTTCCAGTTACTTACATCTACATTTTTTAATGCCGTACATTTATAAAACATACCAGCATATATATAACCAAATTCACTAACATTTGATACATCCCAATTTGCTACATCTAAACTAGTTAAACTTGAACAATTACTAAACATTGCCCTCATTGTTGTTACTTTTCCGGTTTTAAAGTTTCCTACATCAAGTTCGGTTATACGCGATAACCCTCCAAACATATCCCTCATATTAGTTACATTTGAAGTGTCAAAATTACTTACATCTAAACTTGTTAATAATGAACAATTATAAAACAAAGCATACATGTTTGTTACGTTTTTAGTATCCCATTTACTAATATCTAAATTTGCTAACGATGGGCAATTTGAAAACATTGATGACATATCAGTTACGCTAGAAGTTATAATTGTTGATATACCTTCTATGTTGTTTAATTTTTTACAATTATAAAACATTCCATTCATATTAGTTACATTTGATGTATTAAAATTACTTAAATTTATTTTTTCTATTGAAGTACAATAATAAAACATCGTTTTCATGTTTTTTAAATTAGGAGTTATCCAGGTACTCATGTTTAAATTTTGTAAATTTGCACAATTATTAAACATACCTGTAACTAATTCTAAATTTTGTGTATTAAAATGACTTAAATCAAGACTAGTAATGTTTTTACAAAAACTAAACATATATGACATATTTGTTACATTACTTGTATCAAGAGTGCTTAAATCTAAACTAGTAAATCCTACTAAATCACGTTCATAATGATCACTAGATGCGCCAAACATAAATGACATGTTTTTTACGTTTTTTGTGTCAAAATTACTTATATCAACCGTTTTTAAACTTAATAATCCACTAAACATATATGACATATCAGTTACATTTGATGTATTAAATGACGAAACATTTAAATCTGTTAATGATGAACAATTAATAAACATACGGCTCATATTTGTTACTTTATCAGTCATAAAATTAGTTAAGTTTAAACTTTCTAAAGAAGAGCAATTATTAAATATTCCATACATATTTGTTACACTTGAATTATTCCAATTACTAACATCCAATTGTTTTAATTTACTACAATTCAAAAATATTTCTTGCATTGTTATGACATTTGACGTATTAAAATTACTTACATCTAGTTCCGTTAATGACGAACAATTATAAAACATTCTATACATGCTAGTTACACTACTTGTATCAAAATCACCTAATATTAATTTTTCTAATGATGAACAACCCGCAAACATTCCATACATTCCAGTTACTTTTGATGTGTCAAATCCACTTACATCTAAACTTATTAGTGATGAACAGCCATCAAACATACCAGAAGTTGTATAACCAGATCCCATATCTGTTACGTTTTTTGTATTAAAATGACTTACGTCTAAATTTACTATCTTTTTACAATTATTAAACATACCATCCATTTTTATTACATTTTGGGTATTAAACTTACTTACGTCTAGATTTTCTAATAACACACAACCCATAAACATAGCACTCATGTTATTTGCCTTTGATGTGTCAAATTCACTTACATCTAAATCTACTAGTGATGAACAACCATTAAACATATTTCGAAAGTTTTCAGCATTCATAGTGTTAAAAAAGTTATTAAAGGTTATTTTTGTTATATTATTTAAATTTTGAAATAAATATGATGAATCTTCGTTTGCTAATACTTCTCCTATTCCTCCTATGGTAAGTTCATATAACCCATTGTCATCTTTATCAGTATACCATGCTATTACTGTCCCATCTTTCTTATCTGATGCATCCCAAGAGTCTATCGCATTATCTCCTACTTCTATCGTTGGTGAAAAGCTTATTTCTTCTATACTTTCCTTTGTTAGGTCACTATCTAAAAAATATCCTTTTGAATTACTACTTTTTGCCTTTACTAATACTGACTCTGGTTTTGCAAAGTTAAACTTTATTCTTGTATCTAAATTTGTGTTACTTGGTACTTCATTTATATTATCTTTATACTTTATTGTTATATAAAACTCTATTACACTTCCTGGATTTATTAACTCTTTTATTCCTATACCTTCTATAACATATTCCATGTTATTATTGTTATTTATCTCTTGTTCTATACTTTCTATCCACATTGCAACACTTCCTGTGTTACTTACCGTTACTTTATATTTAACACTTGATTCTTTTTCTTTTAAGTCTACTCCAATACTTACCGTGTTTTTTGAATACTTGCTTTCATAGTTTTCTAACCCATTATTTATTGTTTCACTTAATTCTACGTTTGTTATTCTTATTTCTTCTTCTACTCTAAATACTGCTTCTGATGATATTTTTAATTCTTTATTTAGACTTGTATATCCTACTGTTAATGAAAGTGTTAGTACGCAAAACAAAATAAACATTATCTTGTTTATTCTTATTATTTTATTTGTTTTACCTTTTTTATTCATTTTCATATTTTATACACCTTCATTATCTTACTTTTGTTTATAATATCATATACACACAATACCGTCAACGTTTTACATATACTTGTTGATACAAAGTAAATTATAATTCTTCTATAGTTTTAACGTTGGTAAAATCTTTTTTTACATTTAATATAAAATCTCTTGCAGTTGCATCCTTAACAATTATTAGCAATTCATTATTTGTAACGTAAGCAAACATATTAAGCGTACTTGTTACTTTACTAAAATCAAAATTTCTTATATCAAGACTTTTCAATGAAGTGCAGCCTTGGAACAAGTAACCCATAGAAGTTACATTTGAAGTGTTAAAATTTCCTAAATCTAAGGTTTCTAAAGATTCACAATTTTGAAACATAGCAGCCATATTTGTTACATTAGACATATCAAATCCTGATAAATCAAGACTTTTTAAACTTGAGCATCCTGAAAATAGCATATATGTAGATGTCATATTTGATAGGTTCCAACCTGTTAAATTTAATTCTTCTAATGAAGAGCATCCACTAAAAATACCTCCGCAAGCTCCATCACTAACGCCTGTTACATTTGATACATCCCAACCGCTTAAATCTAATTTTTTTAATAACTTACAGCCGTTAAAGAAAGCTTTTAAGTTAGTTGCTTTAGATGTTTTCCAACCACTAACATCTAATACTTCAAGGCTTTGACAATTTTCAAACATTCCATGAACAAACCTCGTAAAGTAAATTACGTTTGATGTATCCCACCTACTTACATCTAATGAAGTAAGTGATATACAGTTTTCAAACATACCCTGATAATCCGCTGAAAACGATGTAACATTAGATGTATTCCAATCTCCTACATCTAAAGTGGTTATAAGCTTACAACTATAAAACATACCATCCATCTTTGTTACTTTTGATGTATCAAAATTGGATACAACTATCTCTTTTAATAATGAACAATTACTAAACATATAAGTCATATCTGTTACATTAGATGTATTGAATTTCGATACATCTAATTGAGTTAATGATGAACAATTTGAAAACATGGAACTCATATTTGTTACCAAATCGGTATTAAATTCTGATACATTTAATTCAGTTAAGCCAGAACAATTATTGAACATTGATGCCATATTTATTACTAAATTAGTATTAAATTTTGTTACATCTAATTGTGTTAATGACGAGCAATTTGAAAACATAGAACTCATATTTGTTACCAAATCAGTATTAAATTTTGTTACATCTATGCTCTTTAAACTTTTACATCCACTAAACATTCCACTCATGTTGGTTACTAAGCCCGTATTGAATTTTGACACATCTAGTTGAGTTAATAATGAACAATTATAAAACATAGAACTCATATTTGTTACCAAATTTGTATTGAATTTTGATACATCTAAATCAGTTAATGATGAGCAATTTGAAAACATTCCACTCATGTTGGTTACTTTAGAAGTATCAAAACTACTTATATTTAAATGTTCTAGTTTTGTACAATAATAAAACATATTTGACATGTTTGTTACGTTTTTTGTGTCAAAACTACTCAAATCAAGATAAGTATATTCCATTTTACCAAGCCATACACCGAACATATAACTCATATTAGTTACGTTTTTTGTATTAAAACTGCTAAAATCAATTGTTTTTAGCTTAGATATTCCGCTAAACATATATGACATATTTGTTACTTTAGAAGTATCAAATTTTGTTACATCTAACGTATTTAATTCGGTACAATTACCAAACATTCCACCCATATTAGTTGTGTTCGATGTATTAAAGTAATCCCCAAAGTCTATTTTTGTTAGTTTACTAAAATAAGAAAATTGATTTGATGAATCAGTATTAGCATATACTTCACCTATTCCTCCTATGGTAAGTTCATATAACCCATTGTCATCTTTATCAGTATACCATGCTATTACTGTCCCATCTTTCTTATCTGATGCATCCCAAGAGTCTATCGCATTATCTCCTACTTCTATCGTTGGTGAAAAGCTTATTTCTTCTATACTTTCCTTTGTTAGGTCACTATCTAAAAAATATCCTTTTGAATTACTACTTTTTGCCTTTACTAATACTGACTCTGGTTTTGCAAAGTTAAACTTTATTCTTGTATCTAAATTTGTGTTACTTGGTACTTCATTTATATTATCTTTATACTTTATTGTTATATAAAACTCTATTACACTTCCTGGATTTATTAACTCTTTTATTCCTATACCTTCTATAACATATTCCATGTTATTATTGTTATTTATCTCTTGTTCTATACTTTCTATCCACATTGCAACACTTCCTGTGTTACTTACCGTTACTTTATATTTAACACTTGATTCTTTTTCTTTTAAGTCTACTCCAATACTTACCGTGTTTTTTGAATACTTGCTTTCATAGTTTTCTAACCCATTATTTATTGTTTCACTTAATTCTACGTTTGTTATTCTTATTTCTTCTTCTACTCTAAATACTGCTTCTGATGATATTTTTAATTCTTTATTTAGACTTGTATATCCTACTGTTAATGAAAGTGTTAGTACGCAAAACAAAATAAACATTATCTTGTTTATTTTTATTATTTTATTTGTTTTACTTTTTTTATTTATTTTCATATTTTATACACCTTCATTATCTTACCCTTGTTTATAATATCATATACCACTTTACACGGTCAAGTTTTCTCTTTTAATAAAAAAAAGAAACTATGCTAGTTTCTCTAATAGTTCAGCTTTCTTCATTGAAGTGTATCCTTCAATTCCTTTTTCTTTAGCTATTTTCTTTAATTCTGCTACAGTTAATTTTGATATATCTTCTTTTTCTTCCTTCTTAGCTGGAGCTTTTTTAGTTTCTTGTTTTTTTGCAGCTGGTTTGCTTTCAGCTTTTGCTTCCTTAGGCATTTTTCCTTCTAATGCATCTTTAGCAATTACTACTAAATCTGCGAATGCTTTTGGTGAATCAATAGCGATTTCAGCTAACATTTTACGGTTAACAGCAACACCTGCTTTTGATAAACCATTGATAAATCTTGAATAGCTAATTTCGTTTTCACGACATGCTGCATTAATACGTACAATCCATAACTTTCTAAAATTACGTTTATTTTGCTTTCTGTCTCTATAAGCATACATGTATGAATGCATTACTTGTTCTTTTGCAGTTTTGAATAATCTATGTTTACTTCCAAAGTAACCTTTAGCTTCTTTTAATATTTTCTTACGACGTGCTTTTGTTGCAGCACCATTTTTTACTCTTGCCATTTTCTATTCCTCCTTAATTTTTTATACTATAAAGTGTCAATTATTCTTTTTAATCTATTTGTATCAGCTTTACTTAAATCTGAACCTTTTCTACAACTTCTATTAAAGCTTGTTTTCTTAGAACCAGTATTATGTCTTGAACCTGGCTTTCCAACGGTAATACTACCACTATTTCTTACGTTTAAAACTTTTTTAGTACCCTTATGAGTCTTTTGTTTTTTCTTTGCCATATTTTATTCCTCCTATTTCTTAAGTGGGCTAATCATAGCCATCATATTTCTACCTTCAAGGGTTGGATTACCATCAAGTGACCCAACTTCTTTTAATTCATCTGCAAATCTTAGTAATACTTCTTTACCTTTATTAGTAAACTGCATCTCACGTCCTCTAAAACGTATGGATAACTTAATTTTATGACCTTTTTCTAAGTACTTTCTTGCGTTTGTTAACTTAGTATTAAAATCATGTACATCAATGTTTGGTGATAAACGATATTCCTTCATTTCAGCATTATTTTCTCTTTGTTTCTTTTGAGATTCTTTTAACTTCTTCTTCTTTTCATACTTAAATTTGTTATAGTCCATTAACTTACATACGGCATTTTCGCCTTTGTCATTAATTAAAACTAAATCAAACCCAGCATATGAAGCAAGTGTTAATGCCTCCTCTTTTGATTTAATACCAAGTTGTTCACCATTTGGGCCAATTACAAGCATTTCCTTTGCTTTTATTTGTTCGTTAATTGGCATATCTTTTTCTTTTGCTATATTAAAGCACCTCCATAAAAAAAAGCAAATACGAGATTAGTATTCACCTTAAAAAACGCTTAAATATATATGTTTATTCGTAAGCTGGCGTTTAACCCACTGCTATTTGCAATCGGGTGAGATAAATACAATCTTCTTTCCTTCATATCAAAATTACTCCATTAGTATACAATAAAATTTATGATTTGTAAAGCTTTTTATTACCCTTTATTTTTTTATAATATCAAAATCTAAGTTTTTATCTGAATATACTTTATTCTTCATATCCATAAATATAGAATAAAGTTTGCCTGTA
The DNA here is from genome assembly GCA_947589535.1 of uncultured Bacilli bacterium. Lineage (GTDB taxonomy): Bacteria > Bacillota_I > Bacilli_A > RF39 > UBA660 > Aphodocola. The sequence continues at coordinate 16,347 of CANQAS010000014.1, forward strand.
TTAGAGCATGATAATAATCTCTTTGTTATAAAAAACGTCAAATAGAAGTTTTCATAACTATTAAAGTTTTCACATAGTTTTGAATGTTGGTTAATTAACTCATAAAACTTATTTTCATCTTGTTTATTTTTATTCTCATCTAATAAATCTTTATCCTGTAAAGATGAAATAATAAAACCTTTATTATTTTCTAAAAATCTATATACTTCAGTTTCTTTTAGCTCTTCAACACTAAATTCCTTTATATATTGTGTGCCAAAGATATCTTTATAAGTATCATATTCCATAATTATTCCAAAAGATGCATCAATTACTATATCCCTGCCATTCATTTCAAATACAAAAAAACTATGATCAAAGTCTTTCCTACCAGAATAATTATGATTAATATCATTTATATAATTTAAATACCCATTTAAATCACAATTAACAACCCTAAAATTTTTATAAGGTGCATTTTCAGTCTTTTCAAATAATAAGCTAAGGGCTACCGCGCTCAAATAACAATTACCATTTGATATATAATTTTTTATAATTTCCTTAACTGGTAATCCTAAAAATCCATAATTAGGCAAACTTTCTATTAAGCTGTTGTCAAATTTTCTGGTAAATACATCATCAAACTGATCTTTCATACTATAAGAATTATCATAATACCATACTACCTTGCCTTCTTTTACGGCCTTTTCCATCTTTTGATCTAATATATGCATATGTTACTTAAGCTCCTTTATACTATCATCATAATTTTTAGAATTAGTAACATAAGATCCTACTACAACCATATCACAGCCTGCATATTTACATAGCTCTATCGTCTTATCATTTATTCCACCATCAATACTTATAATTAAATCTATTGGCGCAATTTTCTTAATTTTTCTTATCTTTTCTACTACTTCTTCTTTAAAACTTTGTCCCCCATATCCAGGTTCTACACTCATAAATAATACCAAATCTATATCATCTAAATATGGAATTAACAAGTTAATATCAGTTTTAGGATTTATAGCAAGACCTACTTTTAAACCTAATGATTTAACATAATCAATTAATTTAAAATCATCTATTATTTCCACGTGAAAAGTTATGTATTCAGGCATTAACTGTGCATACTCTTTTATAACATTATGATCTTTTACCATTAAATGTAAATCGATTTTTTTTGTACTAACTGATTTTATATCTTTAACAACTTCTAAGGGAAACTTTTTATTATCAACAAACTTTCCATCCATTACGTCAATGTGCAAAAAATCAGCGCTTGATTTATTGACTTTTTTAACTGCAGATATTAAATTATCATACTCTTTTAATATTGAAACTGATACTTTCATTTTATCACCATTTTTTCTCAGGAATACTATCTATAAACTTTTTGTAGTTTTCATATCTTGTATTTCTAATTTTACCTTCGCTTACTAATTTCTTTATATAACATCCATCTTCTTTTATATGAAGACAATCTTGATATTTACATTTATCTTCGTTTTTGTAAAATTCTATAAAATTATCTTTTATATCTTTTTTATCCATACCTATAAAGTCTAGAGATGAAAATCCAGGAGTATCCGCAACCAAACCTCCATCTATGTCTAATAATTCAATGTGCCTTGTTGTATGTTTTCCTCTTCCTAATGCCTTAGATATTTCACCTGTTGCTAAATTTAAATCATTTTTTAAACTATTTAGTAAAGATGATTTACCAACACCAGTTTGTCCCGTTAAAACGCTTATTTTATCCTTTAGAATTGTTTTTATATCATTTATTTCTTTATTTATATAAACCGTGTAACCTATAGTTCTATAATAATTTATTATTTCATCTATTTCGGAGGTATCATCTAATAAATCATATTTGGTAAAACATATTATTGGTTTTATATTATTATATTCAATAACAACTAACATTTTATCAAGCAAATTACTAGAAAAATTAGGTTCCCTACAACTAACTAGTATTATAGCTTGATCAACGTTTGCAATTGGCGGTCTTACAAGTTCGTTTTTTCTAGGCATTATACTTTTAATAATATTATTTTTTTCGTCTATTAAAACTACGTCCCCAACTAAAGGAGATATTTTAAGATATTTAAATTTACCAATAGAAGAACACTCATAAAAGTGTCCTTCTACCTGAACAGTCCATTTATTACTAATTAGTTTTATTACTCTACCTGTCATTATTCTCCTTCATCTACTTTATTTGTTGTATCTACTTTAGATGTCGTTGTTTGCGTTTTTTCAGATACCACAACTTTAAATGTTTCATTTTCAAAAACTTCATCACCTGCTTTTGGATATTGACCAATGACAGTTCCCTCATCAACAGAATCATCCGCCTGATATGTAACTTTTATTGTAAGACCATATTTTTCACAATATTCTTTAGCTCTCTGTAAAGTCCACTTATCAGTTACCATATCTGGATAAACAGTTAAAATTTTTGGAATATATAATACTATGTTTTGCCCAGATGCAAGTTTTGTTCCTTCTTTTACACTTTGATCTATTACCTGTTGTTTTTTATCTTTGTAACTAGATGAATCTTCTACTTCCTTTTCTTCTATCGTAACAATAATACCAAGTAACTCTAATTTTGCCTTTGTCTCGTAAGCGTTAGTGCCTTTATAATTTTCGATAGTTATTTTCTTACTTCCTGAAGAATAATATATCGTTATAACAGAACCTTTTTTAACGTATCTATTTTTTGCAGGTTCAGTTTCTATTACCAAGTCTTCATCAACTTCATCACTAGTCTTTTTCTTAGAATCAATTTTAAAGCCTTCTTTTTTTAACATTTTTTCAGCCTTAGATATTTCCATTCCGTATACGTCTGGTACCTCAACATCTTTTGAAGCTGTTATTTTAGGAAGTAACATTAATAATACCAATACAAGTGCCAAAATACCAATTATAGCACTAATTAACACTACTTTCTTCTTATTACTTTTTTCTATTTTTTCATCTTCGGTAATTTGTTTTATAGCAGGTTTTGCTGCATCGTCTTTTACATTTTCCTTTTTTACATTAGTAATTGTATCATTATTTGAAAAATCGCTTTCAGGATATCTAAATGTTATTTTTTCATCGTTTTCGTGTGACTCATCTAAACAAGTTTCAATAGCGTCTGCCATTTCTCTTACATCACGGTATCTATTTTTAGGATTTTTAGCAGCTGCTTTTAAAACTATGTTTTCAACAGATTGTGGTACGACAGGATTAATTTCCCTTATACTAGGAAGTGGTTCTTTCATATGTTTTAATGCTATTTCAACAGCAGAATCTCCTTTAAATGGGCATTTTCCTGTTAACATTTCAAACATAAGAATTCCTAAAGAGTATATGTCACTTCTAATGGTTGATCCTTTACCACTTGCTTGCTCTGGTGGTAAGTAATGAACCGAACCCATAACTGAATTGGTCTGGGTAAGTTGTGCATTGTTTAATGCCATCGCAATACCAAAGTCAGTTATCTTAACAAGACCACTTTCTTTTATCATTATGTTTTGTGGTTTTATATCTCTATGAATTATATATGAATCATGAGCACTAGCTAGCGCATCGGATAATTGAAGCATAATATCTATTGTCTCGGGAAGAGATAAAACTCCTCTTTTCTTTATTAACTGCTTCAATGTTTTTCCTTCAATATATTCCATTACTATGTAAAAATTACCATCATCTTCTCCAACATCATAAATTTCTACAATGTTTGGATGAGATAACGAAGAAGCTGAAAGTGCTTCTCTTTGGAACCTTCTAACAAACTTTTCATCACCTGCTAAATCGCCCCTTAACACCTTTACAGCAACTTTTCTTCCTAAAATAGTATCACTTGCTAAATAAACATTAGCCATTCCGCCTTCGCCAATTAATTTTTCAATTTCATAACGATCATTTATAAGTTGTCCTTTAGCAATCATCACTATTCACCACTTTCCTTTTCCAAATAAGCGATGGATACGTTATCAGTACCACCCCTTAAATTACTCTTTCTTATTAATTTAACAACCTTTTCCTCTAAGGATAAATCGCTATTTAAAACTTTTTCTATTTGACTTACGTTAAGCATATTAGTAAGTCCATCACTACATAAAAGAATTGCGTCACATTCTCTTTCAACGTCAAATATATCAACATCTATTGGATTATTAGCACCAAGTGCTCTCATAAGTACGTTTTTCCTTGGATGATTTAATGCCTCTTCCTTTGTAAGTTCGCCAGTCTCAACAAGTAAATTAACCAAAGTATGATCTTTTGTTACTTTATATAAACCACCTTTTTTCATAACAAAACCTGATGAATCTCCTACGTTACCAAATAGTATATAATCATCAGTAACTATTGCTAATACTAAGGTTGTTCCCATTCCTTTACTTTCTTTAAATTCATCAGTATACTTAAATATTGCATCATTAAAATTACTTACGTTTTCTCTTATCCAGTTAACCGCATCCTGCTTTTCTCCGATAGACTCTAATTTTTTAAATTTATCCGTAAGACCATTTACAACGATTGAAGATGCAATTTCACCTGCTTTATGTCCTCCCATACCATCTGCTACAACCATTAGATACTCACCGGATAAATCATTAACAATCATAACTGAATCTTCATTATGGGTTCTAACCTTTCCAGTATCAGATACATAATATGCTTTCATGTTATATTTCTCCTTTGCTAACTTGTTCGCTTCTTAACTGTCCACACGCCGCAGACACCTTAGAGCCAAACTCCCTTCTTATTGTTACGTTTATATTACTTTCTTTTAATATATCATAAAATTTATTAATTGTCACTTTATCACTAGTTTTATATTCTATGTGAGAAGTTTCATTATAAGGAATTAAATTAACATAGCAATTTAATCCTTTTAACAGGGTAGCTAATTCTTTAGCACATGCTAAAGTATCATTTACTCCTTTTAATAAAATATATTCAAAAGTTACTCTTCTATTTGTAACACTAATATAATCCTTTACAGCACTTATTACTTCATTTATTTTATAAGCTTTATTAATAGGCATTATCTTATTTCTTATTTCATCATTTGGAGCATGAAGGCTAATAGCTAAATTAACCCCTGTTTTCTCTTTAGTAAATTCTCTTATTTTAGGAACCAAACCACAAGTTGAAACCGTAATATGCCTTATACCAATATTTATTCCTTTAGGATCATTAATTATGTTTATAAAACGCATAACGTTATCATAATTATCAAATGGTTCACCAATTCCCATTAATACAACGTGTCTAATTTTTTCGCTTACATCTTCTTCAACCGCAAGTATTTGTAAAACAAGTTCAAAAGCACTTAGGTTTCTTAATTTTTTTAACCTACCAGATTCACAAAACTTACATCCCATATTACAACCTACCTGCGTTGATACGCATAAACTATTACCATAATCATGATTCATAAGTACGGCTTCTATTCTATTTCCATCATATAATTCAAATAAGTACTTTCTTACATCTACATCTTTTTGAACGGTAACTAACTTTAATCTATCAGTACTTAAATTTTCTTTTAAATACTTAATTAAATCTTTTTTTAAGTTAGTCATCTCATCAAATGCTTTAATACGCTTAATATATAACCAATCAAAGACTTGATCTGCTCTAAACTTAGATTCACCTATGTCTTTAAAATAATTTTCTAATTCTTCCTTTGTATAATCATAAATACTATTCATTAAAAAGACTCCTTAACTAATACAATTATATCAAATTTAAACATAAAGGTTAATAAAATATGCAAAACAAAATAAAGCCTATATACATAAGCTTTACGTTCATCTTTTTATTACATTTAGCACACTCATTAATTTTCCAACTTTAAACACTATCTTATCAGCATTCTTAATTGCCACTTTTTTAAATATTGCTTTCCCACCAACGGTTAAAGACGAAATCAAAGCAGCTAATATTATGCTAACTAAGGTTCCGCTTATTCCAGTTTTAGTAGATAAACTAATTGATAATATTGCCCCAATTGATCCTGATATAATACCACATACATCTCCTACTATATCATTACATAACGATGATATTTTATTACTGTTCTTAACTATGAAAACACACTGTTTAGCACCTTTTGCCTTTTTCGAGTTCAAAGCGTGAAAACTAGACTCCTTAGCAGTTATCGAAGATGTTCCAATAACATCAAATAAAATACCAATGGATATTGTTACTAAAAGTATTATAAATAGTACTAAATTATTAAAATTAGCAGCCATAGAGTTAGATACAAAACTAAAAATAACTGATAGAATAAAAGTTAATATAAAAACAACTAATATCCAATTATCCTTTTTTTTATTCATAATTCCTCCTAGAATGAAATAAGTTACATTTTAATTGGTGGTTACCTTCTAATATTTTTACTTAAAAGTGTAGTAACCTATATTCTAAATAGTATTAAATTCTATAATTACTACCCACACTTTTATTTTTTTTATCTTTATACATTATTAGGATTTAACCTCGTACTTATACTAACATATATAAATCTATTTGCAAATATATTTTTTACATTTTAATCGTACTTTCCTAATATATAAAAAAACTTTAACAACAAGTTAAAGTTAGTTTTTTCTGTATGGTATATTACAAATCAACTTTACGGCTTTGGTCGAGTTGAATTTCTCTTTCCAGTACTCAAGATTACTCTTAAAGCACTTTCGTTTTAAACCGGAAAACTATCTGTTGCCATAAATAGTTACTCGATTACCACTTAGTCCGCACTTTAATACTTGTAATATATACACGCTAGAGGTTTTCCCTAACAAAAGTGACTATTCTTATATGCTTTTGCATTTGATATTTCATTAAATTATTAAATCCCTACCAAACACTCACATCATGTACGTTATTATATTATTTCAGTGACGTGATAAAAGGAATTATCAGCTGCATGCCATTGCAGTTATCCTTAAATCTTAAATCTTATCAACACCCTAACTTGGGCAGAAAAAGCATTAATAAGAAGTGTCATTCGACAATTGGTAGATTTTTAGGCCTACCTTCAAATAGTATAATGACTAGCATAATGCACCACACATGACCAAAATTATATCATATTACTATCTAAAAGTCAATTTTCAGATATTGATACTACACTTTATTATATTCCAAGTATAAATAAATTAATACATGGAAATATTATTAATGGAGGTAAAAAAATGAATGACGATAACAAATCAATAAAGTGTAACGTTGAAGCTTGTAAATATAATAATAGCAACAATAACTATTGCACTTTAAATGAAATTAAAGTTAGTTGCACATGTGATTCACATGACGCTTGTAAAAAAGAAACAATCTGTGATAGTTTTAAAGAAAAATAAAATAGCTAAA